>DBLF01000048.1:35163-35552 GCA_002297965.1 Candidatus Segatella papionis | reverse complement strand
TAGTCTTAACCTTTTAAATAAAAATAGTTATATTTATGAAACCAACTCTATTAAGCAAAGTAGGCCGCTACGAATTTCTTGCCGAGCCGTTCCACTGCGATTTTTCCAGCCACCTCTTTATGGGGCATTTGGGCAATCATCTTCTCAATGCAGCCGACTATCATAGCAACGACCGTGGTTATGGAATGAACTACCTGATGCCCCGCCACAAGACTTGGGTCTTGAGCCGTCTCGCCATCGAGATGCAGCAAATGCCGAAGTCGTACGACAAGTTTTTCGTGGAGACTTGGGTGGAGGGAGCCATGAAGTACTTCACCAGCCGAGACTTCAAGATTTGCGGCAAGGTCTCGGGAACTTCAGCCACCTCTTCTTCCTCCGAACCTTCGTCC
>DBLF01000048.1:31453-35133 GCA_002297965.1 Candidatus Segatella papionis | reverse complement strand
AACCTTCGTCCGATTCTTCCTCTGAGGAAATCGTGTACGGCTACGGCAAGAGCGTCTGGGCGATGATAGACACGGACACCCGACAGCCCGTGGATATTTTCTCCATCAACGACGGACTCATCCGAGAATACATCGAGGAGGAGAAACCCTGCCCGATAGCCGCTAGCTCCAGGGTGAAGATGGGGAAGGATGCCCAGCTGGTGCGCACCATCGACACCTATTATAATGATGTGGATGTAAACGGCCACATCAACTCCGTGAAGTACATCGAGCACATTCTCGACCTCTTCGACCTGGATTTCTATTTGACACATTTTCTGCAAAGATTCGAAATAGCTTACGTCGCAGAGAGCCATCAAGGTGACAAATTGAAATTCTATATGGAGCAGGAAAACGAGGAAGAATATTGCATAAAGATAACAAAAATGTGCAAAAATAGTGCAGAAGAGGTCGAAATCGTAAGAAGTAAGCTAAAATTTATAAAAAAATGATAGAAAAATTTGGTGGTTTCATTTAGATTCATTACCTTTGCACTCGAAAAATAAAAGTAAACCCAATGCCGCAGCCTCGTGTAGGCAGTGGACGGATCAAACAGGCTCTCTTTGGATAAGACAAAGCTCGCATCCGTATGGACAAGTATAACCCGCGGCTCCACAACGGCAAGCCGCACAAAAATTAAAATTTAATTATGGCAGAAATGAATTTCGGTGGCGTAATTGAAACAGTTGTCACCAGTCATGAATTTTCATTGGAGAAAGCACGTGAAGTATTGAAGAACGAAACTATCGCAGTGATTGGTTACGGTATCCAGGGTCCTGGTCAGGCTTGCAACCTTCGCGATAACGGCTTCAACGTAATCGTTGGTCAGCGTCAGGGCAAGACCTACGAGAAGTGTTTGAAGGATGGTTGGGTTCCAGGTAAGACTTTGTTCTCTATCGAGGAGGCTGTCCAGAAGGGTACTATCATCTGCATGTTGCTTTCAGATGCCGGCCAGATTGCTGTTTGGCCAAAGATTAAGCAGTATCTTACTCCAGGTAAGACATTGTATTACTCACATGGTTTCGCTATCAACTGGAGCGATCGCACAGGCGTTGTTCCACCTAAGGATATTGATGTAATCATGGTTGCTCCTAAGGGTTCTGGTACTTCTCTCCGCACAATGTTCTGCGAGGGTCGTGGTTTGAACTGCTCTTACGCTGTTTACCAGGATGCATCTGGCAAGGCAGAGGAGAAGACTCTTGCCTTCGGTATCGGTATCGGTGCTGGTTACTTGTTTAAGACTACATTCCAGCGTGAGGCTACTTCTGACCTTACTGGTGAGCGTGGTTCTTTGATGGGTGCTATCGAGGGTCTCTTGGAGGCTCAGTACGATGTGCTCCGCGAGAACGGTCACTCTCCATCTGAGGCATTCAACGAGACTGTTGAGGAGTTGACTCAGAGCCTTGGCCCTCTCTTCGGTGCTAAGGGTATGGATTGGATGTATGCTAACTGTTCTACAACAGCTCAGCGTGGTGCCTTGGATTGGGCTCCTCGTTTCCGTGAGGCTATCAAGCCAGTTATGGAGTGGTTGTACTACTCAGTTAAGACAGGTAACGAGGCTCAGATTTCTATCGACAAGAACTCTCAGCCAGACTACCGTGAGAAGTTGAACGCTGAACTCGAGGCTATGCGCAACAAGGAGATGTGGCAGGCTGGTGTTACAGTACGTAAGCTTCGCCCTGAGAACAACTAATTTTTTTCTCGTACATAATGTTATAAAGGGGATGGTCCGCGAGGGTCATCCCCTTTTAATTTTTAGTTTTCCGAAGTATTCAGATTTTCGATATTAATCTTTTTCTCTGCGAGTTTCTTTTGAAATTCTGCTTCTTTTTCCTCAGTCTTTTTCTCCAGACACACGTCGCACTGCCCGCAGTCGGATTCGTTTTCTTCGCCGAAATAGGCGAGAAGCTGGCGAGAGCGGCACATCTTGTCGTTCTTGGCGTATTGCAGCATGCTATTGATACGCTTCACATACTGTTCGCGTCGGCTTTCCCACACCTCCTGCGGAATTACCACCTTGTCGCCATCCACTCTGTCGCGCGTATAGGTGACAAACGGAATCTTGCGACGAGGAATAAACTTGATGATGTGGCGGGCTGCCAGGTTTTTCAATGCGAAATACACCTGCTGGATAGTTAGCTCCGCCTGGCGTGCGATGAGGTTCTCATCGATGAAGGTGAGATCCACGAAGAGGCTTCCGTAGCAGCGAAGCAGGGCAGTGATTACTGCGTCCTGGCTAGGCGAGAGCTGGTCTAGCTGATAGAGGTCGTTTCTGCCCAGGAGAAACATCAGGCGAGCCTTGCCGTCTGGGTTGTCCTCGTAGTGCAGGTACCCGCTTCGCTCTAGGATTCTGAGCGCAGCATCCACCTTGGTGGGAAAATACTTGTAGGTGACGCAGAATTTCTCGATGTCAAACTCGAAGGTCTTGCCCATTCCGCTGCCCACACCTATCTGGTAGAAGTAGGCGAGGTGCTCGTAAATGTCTTGGATAAGCTCCTTGGGCGGGAACGTGTCGTCCACCCTTCGGAGGAGTTTCATCTCGTCGTTCCTGTCGAAGAGGAGCACGGCGTACGACTTCTTTCCGTCTCTTCCCGCACGACCTGCTTCCTGGAAATATGCTTCCAGCGAGTCGGGACTGTCGATGTGGATCACCATGCGCACGTCGGGCTTGTCTATTCCCATTCCGAAAGCGTTGGTGGCGCACATTACTCTCACCTCGTCGGCCTGCCACGCTTTCTGTCGCTCGTCTTTCACGTCGGGAGCCAGCCCGGCGTGGTAGAAGGTGACGGAAATCCCCTGCTGGGAGAGCAGTTCCGACATTTCCTTGGTGCGCTTTCGGCTGCGTGCATAGACGATGGCAGACCCGCCCACGCTTTTCAGGATGTGCACCATTTCGGCAGGTTTGTCGTTGCTGGTGCGCACCACGTAGGCTAGGTTCTTTCGCTCGAAACTCATCTTGAAGACGTTTTTTTGCTCGAATTGCAGTCTCTCCTGTATGTCGTCCACCACTTCGGGGGTGGCTGTGGCGGTGAGAGCCAGGATAGGCACGCCCGGTTTCAGCTTGCGAATTTCGGCTATCTGCAGGTAGGAGGGGCGGAAATCGTAGCCCCACTGACTGATGCAGTGAGCTTCATCCACGGTGATGAAACTTACGTTGATGTGCTTGAGTTTGGTTTGGAAAAGTTCCGAAGCGAGGCGTTCGGGCGAAACATAGAGTATCTTCACGCCTCCGAAGATACAGTTGTCCAGTATCTGTAGGATTTCGTTTCTTGACTTGTCGGCGTAGATGGCGTCGGCAAGGATTCCCCGTTCCCTGAGGTGGAATACTTGGTCTTTCATCAGTGCGATGAGGGGAGTGATGACGATGCACACGCCTTTCTGGGCGAGGGCTGGCACCTGGAAGGTGATGGATTTTCCTCCGCCCGTAGGCATAAGTCCGAGGGTATCCCGTCCGCTGGCAATGCTCTCGATGATGTTGCGCTGAATGCCTCGGAAATCGGGATACCCCCAGTACTCTCGCAGAATAGCTTGAAATTTATCTGCCATATTTTTTAGTTTGATTTACTCTTCCGTAAAGCGTCCTTCTTCTTTCTGAATCCTGGCTTTTCTCAAACATTCTTCTTCATTCAGAAGCTGAGCTT
>DBLF01000048.1:10185-31393 GCA_002297965.1 Candidatus Segatella papionis | reverse complement strand
TCAGAAGCTGAGCTTTCTCAATGATTGGGTCGAATGGCTTCGATTTGTAGTTGCACTTGCCCTTTCTTGAAGATGTTGTCCTCGATGGTGTAGGCAATGTCGAAGCTGCGTCGGCTCTTGATGTAGCGAGCAGCGGAACTCTGTCCGAAGGCGATTCCGTTCATCACGGTGCTCGACTTAGAATCCACTAGCTCTAGCTTGATGTGCTCTTGCTCCCTTCCTACCACCTTGCTCGTTCCGTAGTCGTACACTTGGTGCGTGCAGAATATGGGCTTTGGGTTGCAAGGCCCGAAAGGCGAGAAGCGCTTCAGGTCGGCGTGCAACTGCTTCGTAATGTCCTTGAAGTCTATCATTGCGTCGATGTTGAGCATCGCCTCGGTTTGCTCCGGAGCGATGTGCTCAGCCACGTATTTGTGGAATCTGTCTCTGAATTCTCTCACATTCTCCCACTTCATGGTGAGTCCGCAGGCGTAGGTGTGACCGCCGAAGTTGATGAGCAGGTCGCGGCAACTCTTGATGGCGGAATACACGTCGAATCCCGTTACGCTGCGTGCGGAGCCAGTGGCGAGGTCTCCCTCGCGGGTGAGCACCACGGTAGGGCGGAAGTAGATTTCCGTGAGTCGGGAGGCAACAATTCCTATCACTCCCTTCTTCCATCCCTCGTCGTAGAGCACGATGCTGGAGTTGTGTTTCTGGCTCTCCAATCGTGAGACGATGAGGTTGGCTTCCTCGGTCATCTGCTTGTCAATGTCCTTGCGCTGCTCGTTGTACTCATTGATGTGCTTGGCCATCTTGAGAGCTTGTGCGAAGTCTCGTTCCACGAGCAAATCTACGCTCTCCTTGCCGTTCTCCATGCGTCCCGACGCATTGATGCGAGGCCCAATCTTAAACACGATGTCGCTCATGGAGAGTTCTCTGCCATTGAGACCGCAGATGTCGATGATGGCCTTCAGACCGATGCTTGGGTTGGTGTTGAGCAACTTCAAGCCATGGAAGGCGAGGATGCGGTTCTCATCTACCACGGGCACAATGTCGGCGGCGATGCTCACGGCGCAGAGGTCAAGCAGCGGGATGAGTCGGGAGAATGGGATGTTGTTGTTCTTGGCAAAGGCCTGCATAAACTTGAAGCCCACGCCGCATCCACAAAGATGCTTGAATGGGAATGGGTCGTCGGGGCGTTTCGGGTTGAGTATGGCCACGGCAGGGGGCATCACGTCGTCGGGGACATGATGGTCGCAGATAATGAAGTCTATGCCCAGGCTTTTGGCATATTCTATCTCCTGGATAGCCTTGATTCCGCAGTCCAGGATGATGATGAGTTTGACACCTGTTTCGTGAGCAAAGTCTATTCCTTTCTTGCTTACTCCGTAGCCTTCGTCGTAGCGGTCGGGTATGTAGTAGTCGATGTTGGAGTAGAATTGCTGCAGAAACTTATAGACCAGAGCTACGGCTGTGCATCCGTCCACGTCGTAGTCGCCATACACGAGTATGCGCTCCTTGCGTCCCATCGCATCATTGAGTCGATCTACGGCAATGTCCATGTCTTTCATCAAGAATGGATTGATGAGGTCTGACAGCTGGGGGCGGAAGAACCGCTTGGCTGCCGACTCGGTCGTAATGCCTCGATGGATGAGAAGCTGCGCTAGGATGGGGCTGATGCTGAGCTTGGCGGCTAGTTCCTTAGCCGAGTTGAGCAGCTCCGGTGTAGGTTCTTCGTAATTCCATTTAAAATGCATTTTAATTATTTTTTATTTCTGCCCCCAAAGTTACAAAAATAAAATGACAATAGAAAAGGTTTTAGACGAAATTTGCAAAAATAGGCAGCTCTTAACTGAAAAAGTGTAGCAAATACTAAGAAATGGGGAGGTAAAGGGGGAAGAAAGTTAGAAGTTAGAAGTTTGGAAAGTTAGAAGTTTGGAAAGTTAGAAGTTAGATGGTTGGAAAGTTAGAAGTTAGGGAAGTGGAAGATGATAATAAAAAGCGACCAATACAGTTGTTAGCTTTATTCATCGGATTACGCAGAATTATCGGAGAATATTCTGCAATGAGCAAAAATGCTTCCGTTTACTCCGTGAAATCCGATGAATATTACTCTGTGAAATCCGATGAATAAATATTACCTATTAACCGTACAGCTTAAAAAATCGCTTGAAAGTATAAAAACTCTCAAGCGACCCTTTATAATTGTGAGAAGTATTAACTTCATAATTGTGAGAAGTATTAACTTCAAACTTCTAACTTAATTAGATTCCCAGCTTCTTGCGGATGTCCTTAGGGATGGCGTTCTTGTTAACCATGAAGTCCATGGTCTTGTAAGCTACGAAAGCCTTGGTCATGTACCAAGTGCCCTTGTAGTCGCCATACTCGCCCCAAGAGTTCTTCACCATATAATACTCCTTGCCGTTCTGGTCCTTGGCAATTCCGTAGATGTGCATTCCGTGGTCGTCGGTGGTCTCCCAGTTGTCGAATGCTTCCTGGCGCATAGCCTGTGTAGGAACAACCTCAGGAGCGTTTACGCCGAGAGAGTCGAACTTCTCTTTCTTCTCGTCCTTAGAGAGCTTGAACCAGCGGTCAGCATCGGTGCCCGACATAGAGCGAACCTTCTTCACGTCGTAAGCGATTCCGAGACCCTTGCGAGTGAAACCGTCCTCAGTAACGTCGCCGCCCCAAGCCACTGTGTAGCCATTGTTCACGGCATTGTCGATGATCTTGCAGAGGTCATCCATTGGAACGTTGTAGCTCAAAGGCCAGCGCCAGTTGTCCTGTACCTCTACGGCAAACTTGCTCCACATTGGGTGGTGAGTGTAGCTAGTGATAGTTACGTAATCGTCGAGGTTCAAGCCGAGGCTCTTGCAGAAGCTCTCTGGAGTATATTGCTTGCCCTGGTAAGTGAACTTCTCTGGTACCTTACCGATGTAAGAGTCGATAATGCCCTGAAGACCGCTCTTCCATGCAGAAGAAATCTTCTTGGCGTTGCTCTTGGCTACAGCCTCTACGTATGGAGTCATCACGTCGAAGAACTCGCCGAAGTTGGCGAGGGAGTCGCCAGTCAATGTGCCAGGAGCTGGCATTGCGGTCTCTGGTACGATTCCGTAGTGCTGCAAGCAGTAGAGCACATCGTATGCGCTACCGCCCTGGGAGAAGCTCACGTCGCCGTGCATTCTCACAGCCATAGTGGCGCGATCCATATAAGTCTTGTTGGCTACGAACATCTCGCTGAGGTCGTAGGTTTTGCCTGTGTTCTTCAGAATCTCGCTCTCGAAGAAACTGAGTGTAGAGTAGGCCCAGCACGTACCGCTACGGTTTTGGTCCTTGATGCTAGTGATAGGGTTCTGCTTTACTACTGTGAAAACAGGCTTGTTCTTAGCAATGGCTGCTGAATCGGCAGCTGATTTTGCGCTCGCACCTGTGGCAACTACAGCCAACATGGCAGCAACAATGATTGATTTCTTCATGAAATTTTTTCTCTTTAAAATATATAATGTTATTCTTCTCTTTGTCTCTCGTCTAAAGATGCTAAATCCTTGATGAATCTTTCGTCTCGTGAATCTTTGTCTTTAACTTATTTCTGTTTTTAGAGAGTCTCCTTTTAGAGAATCTCTGCTTTGTTGGCAGCCATATACTCCTCTACATCCTTTGGATGATAAGGGATGCGGTCTTTGCCGAGGAAGCGGCAACCATCCTTGGTGATGAGCAAATCATCCTCGATGCGGATTCCGCCAAAGTCCTTATAAGTCTCAATCTTGTCGAAGTTGAGGAACTCTGCACAATGACCAGAAGCCTTCCAATCGTCGATGAGCGCAGGGATGAAATATACGCCAGGCTCGTCGGTAACTACGAATCCTTCTTGCAGACGGCGACCCATGCGCAAGCAGTTGGTGCCGAATTGCTCCAAGTTAGGGCGTACCTCCTCGTCGAAGCCTACGTTGATCTGGTCGAGGTTCTCCATGTCGTGAACATCCATTCCCATCATGTGGCCCAGTCCGTGAGGCAAGAACATGGCGTGTGCGCCTGCCTTTACTGCCTCCTCGGTGTCGCCCTTGGCAAGACCGAGGTCTTTCATGCGGTCGAAGAGCAAGCGGCAGATGGCGAAGTGTACGTCAGCCCACTTAACTCCTGGTTTGGCAACTTCGAGCGCATAGTCGTGACAAGCTTCTACGATGGAGTAAATCTCCAACTGGCGCTGGCTGTATTTGCCGCTCACAGGCATGGTGCGAGTGTTGTCTGAGCAATAATTGTTGATGGTCTCGGCTCCTGCGTCGCAAAGTGCCAAACGACCCTCCTGCAATACATTCATGCTAGGGTAGCCGTGCTGAATCTCGCCGTGCTGGCTGAAGATGGTAGGGAAGCTGACCATGGCTCCATAAGAGTTGGCAATTCCGCTTACCTGTCCGGCTACATATTTCTCTGTGACCCCTGGACGAACGAGCTTCATTGCGGTGGTGTGCATCTTGTATCCGATGACAGCCGCACGCTCCAACTCCTCGATTTCCTCTGGAGTCTTGGTGGAACGCATCTTGACCACAGCCTTGATGAGGTCCATGCTGGCCTCCTCCTTCTGCTGGTTAGGGTGAATGCCGAGCAAGTCGAACACTTGGATCATAATGTCGTGGCGATAAGGTGGCAAGAAGTGAATCTTACGCTTCTTGGCCATTGCGTCGTTGCAGATGGTCTTGAGGCTTCTCATCGGAGCGGTGTTGTGAACGCCCACTTGCTCTGCGAGGTCGTGTACGCTATCCACGCTTCCGTACCATACAATATCGACCAAGTCGATGTCGTCGCCCACCAATGTCTCAATGTCGTTGTCTATGTCGATTACACCTACCAATCCGTCGCGCTGAAGCCCGAAGTAGTATAGGAATGAAGAGTCCTGGCGGAATGGGTAATATCCATTGTTTGGGAAATTACATGGTGAATTATTGTTTCCAAAAAGGATGATAACGCCGCTCTTGACGAGCTTCTTGAGCTCTTGGCGACGGTTGATATAAGTGTCCTTGCTAAACATATTTTTAGAATTTTACTTTATTTTGCTGCAAAGTTAGCAATTATTTCGGAAAAATGTATTATCTTTGCACACAAAATTTAATAATTCGCTTGAATTTATAGAAAATTAATATATAAAAGCCGTTTTCGAGGCGAAATATGTAAGGAAAACAGTTCGCTCGGAAGACAAATAGTAAGCTTGGGAAGACAAATAGTAAGCTAGGCGGCAGTGAATCTTAAAAAACAGTGAAAGGTATATGGTAATGAAGTTGAGTTTGAAGAATACAGGGCTGGTCTTGGAAGGTGGAGGTATGAGAGGAGTCTTCACCAGTGGTGTGCTGGATGCTTTCATGAAGCATGATGTGTATTTCCCTTATACGGTGGCAGTGTCGGCAGGTGCCTGCAACGGAATGTCGTACATGAGTCGCCAGCCTAGGCGTGCCCGTATTTCAAACATCGATTATTTGGCTCGCTATCAATATATTGGCATCCGCCACTTGGTTACGCAGGGCTGCATTTTCGATCGTAAGTTGCTTTACGACAAGTTCCCAAATCAGTTGCTTCCCTTCGATTTCGACACTTATTTTAAATATGCGGACAGATTCGAGATGGTAACCACCAACTGTCTGACAGGCAAGGCGATGTATCTTTCGGAAAGCCACGACCGCCAGCGAGCCCTCGACATAGTGAGAGCTTCCAGCAGTCTGCCCTATGTGAGCAAGATTGTGGAGGTGGATGGAATTCCGATGCTCGACGGCGGAATCGCCGACAGCATTCCTGTGGAGCGTGCCTTTGCCAAAGGCTTTGAGCATAATGTGGTGATTCTCACTCGTAACAAGGGGTGGCGAGATACGAGCAAAGATCGAAAGATACCTTATTTATATAAGAACTATCCTCGCCTGCGTGTGGCTTTGAGTCATCGTCATAGGTCGTATAACGAGCAAATACAGCTTATCGACGATTTGGAGGCTGAGGGCAAGATAACCTGTATTCGTCCCGTGCGCCCTTTGGAGGTGGGGAGAATAGAAAAAGACACCGGGAAGCTGGAACACCTCTATGAGGAAGGCTTTTTGCTGGGGGAGGCGTTCTGTGAGAAGTTTTTATAATGTGAGGAGTTTTCGCCATTCATGAAGTTTCGTCACTTATGAAGTTTCGTCACTTATGAAGTTTCGTCACTCATGAAATTTCGTCACTTATGAAGTATGATGAGAAGAAATTGCCCCAAAAGGCAAAGGCATTTTGTAGTGATGCTTTGCTTTTTGGGGCAATTTCGTTAGTACTTTGTTCAGAACTCTTTTCTATATTTCAGTAAAAGAACTTTGTTTCAGTAAAAAGGCTTCGTCTCAGTAAAAAGGCTTCGTTTTTTGTCTAGTTCCAAGGTCTAATTATAACTTATCCAAGGGGGTCCAATCGTAACCTATCCAAAGAGGTCTCCTAATTGTAGCTTATCCTAATAGGTCTCCCGAACGAAACTTAACCTAATGCCTAATTGTAGCTTAGTCCAAGACTTGTGCGGTAGGTCCAGCCGTGTCTTCTACTTCTTTTTGTGCGATATGGAAATACTTAGGACTCTTGCCGTATTTGTTTTCTTCAATGTCAGAATCGAGAAGGCTGAAGATAAATATGCATAATCCGAGTAAACATAGGATGATGGTGATGATACAGAAAAGTGTGACGGCAAAAGTGTTGCCCGACTTTAGCCCCTCGAAAATTGCTTCGACGTCTTCTTGTAGTAACGCTTCGAAGTCGCCAGTTATGAAAAAGAGAATTCCCAACCAAATGAAAGAAAGAATGAGCGTGGCTCCTTCCCACCAGCCGCTCTTGCCAATGTCGTGGAGACGGCGGAACTGCATAGAAATGCCTAGCAACCCTGTGTAAATGCTTGCTGCAATGCTTACGACGGGAATCCAACTGGTCAACCAACTGATAAGACCCAATGCTAGTGTCGCCCACCAATACTCAGATCGGCGTGATCTGCCAGAATAAACGAAGAATTTCTTGTTTACTACCTTGAAGGCTTCTACGAACCCCATCATAGGTTTTGCTTCATAACTGTTCATCTTTTAACTTTTTATTAAATTATACTTCGGTTATTGTTATTGTGATAGTAGTCCCAAAGGGCTTCGTCCTTTCTTTCAGACTTCCATCTTCTAGGCTTCCATCTTCCATCTTCCATCTTCTGTCTTTACCACCTTAAATAGTTTCTTGCTTGGGTGAATTATTCCCCAAGCAAGTCAGGTCTCAGCTTTTTAGTTCGCTCCATAGCCTGGTCGAACTCCCATTGGCGAATCTTCGCCTCGTTGCCGCTGAGTAGAATCTCTGGTACCTTCCAACCCTTGTAATCGGCGGGACGGGTATAAATAGGAGCAGCCAACATGTCGTCCTGGAAACAGTCGGATAGGGCACTTTGCTCGTCGCTGATTACGCCAGGTACCAATCTGATTACTGCATCCGAGATAATGGCTGCCGCCAACTCGCCACCAGTCAACACATAGTCGCCCACAGAAATCTCGCGGGTGATGAGGTGGTCGCGCACACGCTGGTCGATTCCCTTGTAGTGACCGCATAGGATGATGAGGTTTCCGCCCAGAGACATCTCGTTGGCTATCTTCTGGTTGAAGGTTTCGCCATCGGGTGACACATAAATAACGTCATCGTACTCGCGTTCAGCTTTCAGCGCCGTGATGCATCGGTCGATAGGCTCACATTGCATCACCATTCCGGCACTTCCGCCGTAAGGGTAATCATCTACTCTCTTCCATTTATCTAATGTATAGTCGCGCAGATTGTGCAGATGAATCTCGGCGAGACCCTTCTTCTGCGCACGTGCCAGGATAGACTCGTTGAAGAATCCCTCCAGCATCTCGGGTAATACTGTAATAATGTCTATTCTCATAACAGCTGCAAAATTAATAAATAATGTGGATAGTGCCAAATGTTTTCCTTGTTTTTTTGTTTTCCACTATATTTTCTTGTTTTTGTTCCTCTTTTGCTGATATATTCTAGCTTTTCTAGAATGTTTGCTTAGAAATCTTAAAGAGTGGGCAAAAATCAGGCTTTGTTCGCATAAATATGCAACAAAATTATCAAAAATCAAGAAAGTTGATAGCAAAATGATAAATTTATGGGAAAAAGTGCTACTATTTGCAGAAAAAGTCGTATATTTGCAAACAAAAATCACGAATGAGTGCGTATTTCCCTTGACGGTGTGCGCCCACGAGTGCATAATTAATCAAATAATTAGTGAATAAGATGATACTGGACATTGAAATGCTGAGAAGCTTTTATGCTTCGTATTCGGAAAGTGTGAAACAGGCTAAGGCTGCTGTAAAACGACCTCTCACTTATGCCGAGAAGGTGCTCTTTGCGCATCTTTTCGACCCTGCTGAGTTGCGCCCTTTTAAAAGAGGTGTGGAATATGTTGACTTCCGACCTAAT
Organism: Candidatus Segatella papionis; assembly: GCA_002297965.1. Taxonomy (GTDB): domain Bacteria; phylum Bacteroidota; class Bacteroidia; order Bacteroidales; family Bacteroidaceae; genus Prevotella; species Prevotella papionis. The sequence continues at coordinate 22,972 of DBLF01000048.1, read as the reverse complement.
CGCGTTGCGATGCAGGATGCTACCGCTCAGATGGCTCTCTTGCAGTTTATGAATGCTGGCAAGGACAAGGTGGCAGTGCCAGCCTCAGTACATTGTGACCATTTGATTCGTGCAGACGTGGGAGCTACGCAAGATCTTCCTGAAGCTTGCAAGACCAACAAGGAAGTATATGATTTCTTGAAATCTGTCTCTCAGAAGTACCACATCGGTTTCTGGGGACCAGGAGCAGGAATCATCCATCAGGTGGTGCTCGAAAACTATGCGTTTCCTGGAGGTATGATGGTGGGAACAGACTCGCATACTCCTAATGCTGGTGGCCTCGGAATGGTGGCTGTCGGTGTAGGTGGAGCCGACGCGGTAGATGTGCTCACCGGGCAGCCTTGGGAACTGAAGATGCCGCGCCTCATCGGTGTGCATCTTACAGGAAAACTCTCTGGTTGGGCGACTCCGAAGGACGTCATCCTCGAAATCCTAGGCATCCTCACAGTGAAGGGCGGTACCAACGCCATCCTCGAATACTTTGGTGATGGCTTGGACAGCATCTCTACCACAGGCAAGGCTACCATCTGTAACATGGGAGCGGAACTGGGCGCTACTTGCTCCATCTTCCCATTCGACCAGAACGCCAGCGAGTATCTGCGCAAGACGGGACGTGAGGAAATCGCTTCACTCGCCCAGCAGAACGCCGCAGAGCTTCGTGCCGACGACGAGGTGCTCGCCGATCCATCGGCATTCTACGACCAAATCGTGGAAATCGACCTCTCCAAGGTGGAGCCACACCTGAATGGTCCATTCACTCCAGACGCAGCCACACCTATCTCCCACATGAAGGCGAAAGGTCCTGCCAACGATTATCCGATGGTCGTGGAGGTTGGTTTGGTAGGTAGCTGCACCAACTCCTCTTACCAAGACCTCGCCCGTGCCGCCAGCGTGGCCCGTCAGGCTTACGAAAAGGGTATAGAGGTGAAAGGGCAGCTCATCATCAACCCTGGCTCTGAGCAGATTCGTTACACTGCCGAGCGTGATGGAATTCTCGACGACTTCAAGAAGATAGGAGCCTTGATTATGACCAATGCTTGCGGTCCTTGCATCGGACAGTGGAAGCGCCATACCGATGACAACACACGTAAGAACGCCATCGTCACCTCTTTCAACCGTAATTTCCGTCGTCGTGCAGATGGTAATCCTAATACATACGCCTTCATTGGCAGCCCAGAGCTTACGGTGGCGCTCACCATCGCTGGTCGCCTCGACTTTAACCCTGCTACCGACACCTTGTTAGATAAGGATGGCAACAGCGTGAAACTTGATGCACCTACGGGATTCACTTTCCCTCCTAAGGGATTCGCCGTGGATGACAAGGGATTCATTGCTCCTAGTGAGGAAAATGCTAATGTAGAGGTAGTTATCGCTCCTGATAGCAACCGTCTGCAGAAGCTGGCTCCGTTCGCTCCTTGGGATGGTAAGGACTTGATAGATATGCCTTTGCTTATCAAGACTCAGGGCAAGTGCACTACCGACCACATCTCTATGGCTGGTCCTTGGTTGAAATTCCGCGGACACCTGCAGAACATCTCCGACAACCTCTTGATGGGAGCCGTAAATGCTTTTAATGGTGAGAATAACAAGGTGAAAAACCAGCTCGACGGTAATTATGTGGAGGTATCTACCGCCGCCAAGGCATACAAGGCGAAGGGCATCAGCAGTATCGTGGTGGCAGAAGACAACTATGGCGAAGGTTCTTCTCGTGAGCACGCTGCCATGGAGCCTCGCTTCTTGAACGTGAAGGTGATTCTCGCCAAGAGTTTCGCCCGTATCCACGAGACCAACCTGAAGAAGCAGGGTATGCTCGCCCTCACATTCTGTAATAAGGACGATTATAATAAGGTGCAGGAGGATGACCGTATCTCCCTGACTGGTCTCAAGGACTTCGCCCCAGGTTCAAAACTCACCATTAACTTGAAGCACAAGGATGGCTCTGAGGATAAATTTGAGGTGGAGCACACCTATAATGATACGCAGATAGCATGGTTTAAGGCAGGAAGCGCTTTGAATTTTGCGGCGCAAAATAAATGTTGAGTGTTGAATGTTAAATGTTAAATTAGGCTTGCGCCGTTGGGGTGTGGACTTGGTTTGGCATTGGCATTTAGAGATAACTTGACATTTAACACTTAATATTTAACATTGAAAAAAGATGAACAAGGAATATTTGATATATAAGCTAAGCGATGAGGTGAAAAACTCATGCAAGATAGACAAGGAGGCTTTTAAGAAGTTTAATGTAAAGCGTGGACTTCGTAACGAGGATGGCTCTGGTGTATTGGTCGGACTGACCAATATCGGTAATGTTGTGGGCTACGAGCGCGATGCAGAGGGCAAGCTGGTCCCTACCGAGGGTAAGCTTTATTATCGTGGTTATGAGCTTGATGACCTTGTTTCGCCTCTCTTGAAGGAGAAACGATTCGGTTTCGAGGAAGTGGCATTCTTGTTGCTTTCAGGGCAGTTGCCTGATAAGGAGGAGTTGGATGCTTTCAAGGAACTCTTGAACGACAATATGCCGCTTGACCACCGTACCATCACTCACATCATCGAGTTGGAGGGTTCTAACATCATGAACATCTTGGCTCGTTGTGTGCTCGAAATGTATACTTTCGACCCAAATCCTGACGACATCAGCCGCGACAACTTGATGCGTCAGAGCATAGAGTTGATAGCCAAGTTCCCTACCATCATCGCCTACGCATACAACATTTACCGACACTCTGTGCAGGGCAGAAGCTTGCATATTCGTCACCCACGAGAGAACCTCTCTATCGCAGAGAATTTTCTTTATATGATGAAGCATGAGAACTATTCTGAATTGGATGCTCGTATGCTCGACCTTCTCTTGATAATCCAGGCAGAGCATGGTGGTGGTAACAACTCTACCTTTACCGTGCGTGTTACATCTTCTACTCGCACAGATACTTACAGCTCTATTGCCGCAGGCATTGGTAGCCTGAAAGGTCCTTTGCATGGTGGTGCCAACATCAAGGTTATCAATATGTTCCATCATCTGAAGGAAGCTATCAAGGATTGGACAAACGTAACAGAACTAGACATTTACTTGAAACGTATGCTCAATAAGGAGGCTTACGACAAGACGGGTCTCATCTACGGTATCGGTCACGCCGTTTACACCCTGAGTGACCCACGTGCCGTGGAGTTGAAACGTCTGGCTGGTGAACTTGCCAAGGAGAAGGGCAGGGAGGACGAGTATGAATTCTTGAAGCTCATCGAGAAGGAGGGCATTAAGTGCCTCCAGGAGCATCGTGGCGGCAGCAAGCCAGCGTGCGCCAATCTCGACTTCTACAGTGGTTTCATCTATGAGATGATTGGTCTGCCTCAGGAAATTTACACCCCAATTTTCGCAATGGCTCGTATCGTGGGTTGGTCGGCTCACCGCATCGAGGAACTCAACTTCGAGGGTCGCCGCATCATTCGTCCTGCATACAAGAATATTCTTGGAGAACTTGATTATACCCCGCTGGATGAGAGATAAAATAAATTGGGTAATTATCATATTTGAATATAAATAAAAGGGAGCAAGATTTTACAGTCTTGCTCCTTTTTCATTTTCTGTTTGCTCTTTTTTGTTCTATCTTCTTCTATCTAAGGTTTAGAGCATATATCCTAAAGCTTGGAATACATATCCTAAGGCTAGAAACATATTCTTCACTGTTGAATAAAAATAGAGATGGACAAATTATCTTTTAGAAGCCTTCTGGAAGTTTCATTCTGACAGTATCGTCTTCCCAGGTTCCGTTTTTCTTTGCAAGGGCTATCGCCTTATATTTCTCTTGATGAGCTTGAGCCTTTGCCTCGGCTTTCTCTGCAGCGGCCTTTGCCTCGGGGTTCTCGGCAATCATTTCCGGAGTGAGTCGCCAAGTGCCAGCAATACGGATGAGGTCCTTCACAACTTCGCCGCCACAAATCAAGCCTGCTGCAGCAGGTACGAAAGCGTTGCTGGCAGGGATGTCTCGACGGTCGGTGCATTTGCGCATGTCCTTGTTAGGACAGATGCAGTGGAAGCGACAGCTGATGTCAGGATCGTCGATAGGGCGCAGAGGCTCCTCTTCGCTATAGACCACCTTCAGTTTGCGGATGCCCATCTTGCGCAGTTTTTTGCGAATCACTTTGGCGAGGGGGTCCATCTGGGTCTTGTTGATGTCGGTCACCTTGAAAGCGGTAGGGTCCATCTTGTTGGCGGCACCCATGCAAGAGATGATTGGCACTTTCAGATCGTGGCAACGCTTGATGAGGTCGAGCTTCGCTTTCACCGTGTCGATGCAGTCCACCACATAGTCGAACTTGGAGAGGTCGATGACATCGGCAAATTCAGGCAGGTAAAACATCTGGTATTTATGTACGATGCAACGACGGTTGATGTCGTGGATGCGCTCCTCGCACACATCCACCTTATGCTTGCCCACGGTGCTGAGCGTGGCGATTACTTGGCGGTTTACATTTGTGAGGCATACTCGATCGTCATCGATGAGGTCGATTTCGCCCAAGCCGCTGCGCACCAGGGCTTCTACTACATATCCACCCACGCCACCTACGCCGAAAACAGCCACGCGGCTACCCATTAATGTGTTGATGGCTGGCTTGCCCATCAACAGCTGTGTTCGAGAGAACTGATTTTGCATATTCTTATTTTTCTGTCTAAAAAGTTGTTTCCCTCAATGAATGCAGCGCTTCATTTTTCGGAAAATAATATCATTTTTTCTATTGCTATATTTTTGGGGTGCAAAGTTACTGCAAATTGTAGATATTTCAAAATAAAACGCTATTTTTTTCTTATTTTCCCTGTTATTATTATGTGGTTCGTTTCTCTTTAGTGTGATAGCGATAACTTATGAAATCTTTAGAAATAGTTATTAAATTTCACTTTTTGTGATAAAAAACGTTAATAATTGGAGATATGGGGGGGGTAAATTTGCTAGTCATAAATAATAGTTGTACCTTTGAATGCGGAATTCTGAATAAGTAATTCTTAATAGAAACAAACTTAATAGGAACAAATTTAAAAAGTATAAGTAAAAAGGTGCTGCTAATAGTTCCTCTATTTTGTCAGTCGCCTGATTGGAAAATGTTATTAAATGATGGTAATGGAAAAAGAATTTGAGGACTTTTGGAATGCACATCGAAAGAGATTGTTGCTGAATGCACCCCAAGCACTTCGCCAGGAATACTTGGAGTCTAGCAAACTAGACTCGCCTATGGATTGGGCTTGCTTTGTTTTACCCGTAGCAGTAGGCATTCTCATTCAGCCGCATATCAATCTGAGAAGTGAGGTGTTGTCGTGGGCAATCATCCTGTTGGTGGTGGTAGTCTTGTTTGCGTTGTTGCAAATGATAAAACCATTAGTACAGAAGAAGAAATCTACTATTCAAGTGGTAGAGCAGATAAAACAGTATTATTACGAAAGATATAAAAAATATGGATTGGAAAAAATGGAACCTTGGAAATAAGGCTCCATTTTTTTGTGAATCAAATAATCACATGCTCACATGCTCACAAACTCATATACTCGTATAATTATATCTTCCCATACTCTCATACTCATACAATCATAAAATCACTCATGATGTCGTCTGATATATAAAGCCCGCGATGGGTGAGCGAGAGCTTTCCGTTCTGGATTTTCATCAGTCCACGCTGGATGTGAGCCTCTGCTTCTTTTAACATTCGGATAGCGTATTCTTTTCCGAACTCTTTTTCCATTTTCTCTATATCTATTCCGTCGATAGTTCTTAATGCAGTGGTGATGAGGTCGTTGTATCGAGTCTGTAGGTCGAGCACCTCGCATTCTGAGGGGAGGAGTCTTTGGTTGATAGAAGAAATGTACTTTTGAATGTTGTCTATGTTCCAACTTCTTGTTACCAGGAGATTTGGTTGGTTGCAGGAGGAGCCTCTTGTGCGTTTATAGGAATGTGCGGCAGCTCCTAGTCCGATGTAAGGTGTTTCGTGCCAATAACTGCTGTTGTGTCGTGAGCGGAATCCTGGTTGGGCGAAATTGCTAATCTCGTAATGCTCGTAACCGCTTTTTGTGAGTTTGGCGACGAGAGTTTCGTACATCTGAAGGCTAGTTTCTTCGTTGATTTCCGTAATCTTCCCTTGTTCTAGCATTTTGTGCAGAATGGTACCTTCTTCGTACATTAGACTGTAGGCTGAGATGTGTTCTACTCCCTGGTGGATGGCCTCGTCAATGTCGTTCTGCCAGTCTTCCAAGCTTTCTCCAGGAAATCCAAACATCAGGTCGATGCTGATATTTTGTATTCCGATGTTGCGTAAACGTTTGACGGCACTTCTCACCTCGTCGGCGTTGTGCCGTCGGTGAAGGAAGTGTAGTCGCTCATTGGAGAATGTTTGTGCCCCCATGCTAACCCTGTTGATGGGGAGTTGCTTCAATGTCTTGCAGAAATCTTCGGTCACATCGTCAGGGTTGCATTCCATCGTGATTTCTTGTTGAGAAGAGAAACCTTGTGGCAGATATACTTTCTCTATAGACTCGAAAAGGCGAACGAGTTGTTTGGGCGATAGTTGGCTGGGGGTTCCGCCTCCCAAATAAATGGTTTCGATGGGGTAGGCACCTCCTAATGCTATGGAGGCAGGTCGCAACTCCATTTCTTTGCATAGTGCATCAACGTAAGCATCCCTTAGCTTGAGGGATGTGGTACTATAGAATCCGCAGTAAATGCAGCGGCTCTCGCAAAAGGGTATGTGTATGTATAATCCAGCCATATTATCTAAACATTAAACTTCAAACTTCTGACTTCAAACTCCCCTTATATATAATAAGGTGTAAGCCCAAAATTTGTCTTAACTTTCTGCAAAAATACTAATATTTTTTAATTTAGAACAAGTTTTTTGTGAAAAAATTTGCTTATTTACGGAAAAAACCGTAATTTAGTAGCACGAAACAGAAAACCCGATGGTTTGACTGTTGGTAAACAACTGACAAATTTAAGTATAACCTCTTAAAAATCTATAAGCGTCATGAGAGTATATCAGACTAATGAGATTAAAAACATTGCATTGCTTGGCAGTGCGGGTAGCGGCAAGACTACACTTGCCGAAAGTATGTTGTTCGAAGCAGGCGTTATCAAGCGTAGAGGCTCTGTAGAAGCAAAGAATACGGTGAGCGACTACTTCCCTGTGGAATTGGAATATGGCTATTCTGTGTTCCCTACCGTCTTTCATGTCGAGTGGAACAACAAGAAGCTGAATATCATAGATTGCCCTGGTAGCGACGATTTCGTAGGCGGTGCCATTACATCCCTTAACGTTACTGATCAGGCTGTCATCCTTATCAATGGTCAGTATGGCCCTGAGGTTGGTACCCAGAACAATTTCCGTTATACCGAGAAGTTACATAAGCCTGTTATCTTCCTCGTCAACCAATTGGATTCCGACAAGTGCGATTTTGATAATCTAATAGACACTATGAAGGATATTTACGGTTCTAAGTGCGTACAGATACAATATCCTATCGAGACTGGTCCTGGCTTCAATGCTCTCATTGACGTTTTATTGATGAAGAAATATTCTTGGAAACCAGAAGGTGGTGCTCCTATTATCGAGGATATTCCTGCAGAGGAGATGGATAAGGCTATGGAGCTACATGCTGCACTTGTTGAGGCTGCGGCTGAGAACGACGAGGGCTTGATGGAAAAATTCTTCGAAAGCGAGAGCTTGACAGAAGATGAACTCCGTGAGGGTATCCGAAAAGGCTTGGTTACTCGCAGCATTTTCCCTGTGTTCTGTGTTTGTGCCGGCAAGTCGATGGGCGTTCGCCGACTGATGGAGTTCTTGGGCAATGTGGTGCCATTTGTGAGTGAGATGCCTAAACAGCATAACACGCGTGGTGAAGAAATCGCCCCAGACAGCAAGGAACCTGAGAGTGTTTATTTCTTCAAGACAGGATTGGAGCCTCATATTGGTGAGGTAAGCTATTTCAAAGTGATGAGTGGCTCTATCAAGAGCGGTGACGATTTGACGAATGCAGATCGTGGCTCGAAGGAGCGCATCGGGCAAATCTTTGCTTGTGCTGGTGCCAATCGTGTGCCTGTGGAGCAATTGAATGCAGGTGATATAGGTTGTACTGTGAAACTGAAAGATGTTAAGACGGGCAATACGTTGAATGGTAAGGGTGCAGAATGGCGCTTTGACTTCATCAAGTATCCTAACCCTAAGTATTCTCGTGCCATCAAGGCTGCCAATGCTCAAGAAACCGAGAAGCTGATGGCTGCCCTCCTCAAGATGCATCAGGAAGACCCTACTTGGATTGTGGAACAGAGCAAGGAGTTGTGCCAAATTATCGTTCATGGACAAGGTGAGTTCCATCTTCGTACGTTGAAATGGCGTTTGGAGAACAATGAAAAGATTAATGTTGTCTTCGAGGAGCCTCGTATCCCATATCGTGAGACTATTACCAAGAAGGCTCGTGCCGAATATCGCCATAAGAAACAAAGCGGTGGTGCAGGTCAGTTTGGTGAGGTTCATCTCATCGTTGAGCCATACGCAGAGGGTATGCCAGATCCTACATCTTTCACCTTCGATGGCCAGGAGTTCAAGATGAACATCAAGAGCCGTGAGGTAATCGAATTGGAGTGGGGCGGAAAATTGGTATTCATCAACTCCGTGGTAGGTGGTGCTATCGACGCTCGTTTTATCCCATCTATTCTCAAGGGTGTCATGGATTGTATGGAGCATGGACCTCTCACAGGCAGTTATGCTCGCGATGTTCGTGTCATCGTCTATGATGGCAAAATGCACCCAGTGGATAGCAATGAGCTGTCGTTTATGTTGGCTGCTCGCCATGCTTTCAGCGATGCGTTCAAGCAGGCTGGTCCAAAGATTTTGGAGCCTATTTATGATCTGGAGGTCTATGTGCCTGCCGACTATATGGGTGATGTGATGAGCGACTTGCAGACACGCCGTGCTCTTATCATGGGTATGGACTCTGAGGCTGGCTATCAGAAGCTGAGTGCCAAGATTCCTCTCAAGGAACTCTCTAACTACTCTATCGCTCTCAGTTCTATCACGGGTGGTCGTGCTTCCTTTACAACTAAGTTTGCTAGCTACGAGTTGGTTCCATCCGATATCCAGGGCAAGTTGATTGCCGAGCATGAGGCTGAGCTTGCGAAAGAAGCTGAGTAGAATAGGGGCTTTTGATTCGCTATATAAATCAGATTTAGAATTATCTCTCTTATATAAATTAAAAATTTTATGTTGATATGACCAAGTGGGGGGCGTGCATGTGATATGTACGTCCTCTTTCTTTTACTGCAAGCACCTGATTAGTTCTGTATATGAAAGTAAAATATGAATTATTGGTTAATTCGATAAAAAATCAAATAATTAATTAACTGTTTCGTGTTAATTAATTAAGAAAATCCCTATCTTTGCCCCCATGAAAAAGAAAACGATTTGGACCATAGCTATAATCATGGGCTTTTCGTTCCTTGCGCTGCTGTTTTTGCAGCTTAGTTACATCCAAGAGATGGTCAACATGAAGAAGGAACAGTTTGACGAGTCAGTCAACAGAGCTTTATACCAAGCTTCAAGAAATTTGGAGCTTAACGAGACTTTGCGCTATCTCGAAAAAGATGTCAACGAAACCGAGAGAAAGGCAAGCCGAAAAGATTCAGTAGGAACACGGAGTGGGCAACTGGATGGTACCGTCCAGCATTCTCATCAGTATTCTGTCGTAGGAAAAGACGGCACGGTGTATTCATCTTTCGAGCTGAAGACCATTGCTACCAATCCCGCCAACAAGCCAAAGGCGATGATTCTGCGCAGTGATAAGAATTCGCTCAGTGAGACCCAGAAGTCTTTGCAGGAAATCGTGAAGAATCGTTATGTGTATCAGAAGGCACTGCTAGACGAGGTGGTTTATTCCATTCTTTATTCAGCATCCGACAAGCCTCTGAGGGAACGCATCAACTTTAAGCAGCTCGACCAAGACCTCAAGGCAGAGATGATGAACAATGGTATCAACATCCCTTATCATTTTACGGTGATGACGCAGGATGGCAGAGAAGTATATCGTTGTCCTGATTACTCAGACGAAGGTGAAGAATACAGTTATTCGCAGGTGCTTTTTCGTAATGACCCACAGTCTAAGATGGGAGTTGTGAAGGTACATTTCCCGGATATGAACAGCTATATATTCTCTAGCGTTCGCTTTATGATACCAAGCATCATCTTTACTTTGGTGTTGCTTGTCACCTTCATTTTCACCATTGTGGTCATCTTCCGACAGAAGAGATATACCGAGATAAAGAACGATTTCATCAACAATATGACTCATGAGCTGAAGACCCCTATAGCCAGCATCAGTCTGGCAGCGCAGATGCTTAATGATCCGTCGGTATCCAAGAGCGAACAGATGCAGCAGCACTTGGGAGGTGTCATCAATGATGAATCGAAACGTCTTCGTTTCCTTGTGGAAAAGGTGTTGCAGATGAGTATGTTCGACCGTAAGAAAGCCGTGTTTAAGAAAAAAGAGCTTGATCTCAATGAAATTGTTGAAAATGCAGCCCATTCCTTCTCTCTCAGAGTGGAGCATACAGGAGGCAAAATATATGTAGATATTGAAGCGATAGACTCTACGCTCTATGTCGATGAGGTGCATTTCCAGAACGTAATCTTCAATTTGATGGATAATGCGGTGAAGTATCGTAAACCAGATGAGCCACTCTATGTCACCATGAAGACTTGGAATGATGAGCATCATCTTTATCTTTCCATCACAGATACGGGCTTGGGAATGAAAAAAGAGAATTTGAAGAAAATCTTCGATAAGTTCTACAGAGTTCATACAGGCAATGTGCATGATGTGAAAGGTTTCGGCCTTGGGTTGGCTTATGTCAAGAAAGTCGTGGATCTTCATGATGGTGAAATCAAGGTGGATAGCGAGTTGGGTAAGGGTACCACTTTCACCATCAAGTTACCTGTAATACATGATTAAATATATAGATAATAAAGATAATCAGAATATTAACAAATTAAAACGATAAAGATATGGAAGAAACTGTTAAAATCTTGCTTTGCGAGGATGATGAGAATTTGGGAATGTTGCTCCGTGAATATTTGCAGACCAAGGGCTTTACCACAACATTGTGCCCAGATGGTGAGGCGGGTTTCAAGGAGTTTAATAAAAATAAGTATGATATTGCTGTTCTTGACGTAATGATGCCTAAGAAGGATGGCTTCACTTTGGCTCAAGAGATTCGTCAGCAGAATGCAGATATGCCAATTGTGTTCCTCACAGCCAAGACTTTGAAGGAAGACATCTTGGAAGGCTTTAAGATTGGTGCCGATGATTATATCACCAAGCCTTTCTCTATGGAGGAGTTAGTGTTCCGTGTGGAGGCTATCCTTCGTCGTGTGCGTGGTAAGAAGACAAAGGAATCTACAATGTACCACATTGGTAAGTTTACCTTCGACACCCAGAAGCAGTTGCTTACCATCGGTGACGAGCAGACCAAGTTGACTACCAAGGAAAATGAGCTTCTTGCTCTTCTTTGCGCTCACGCCAACGAAATCCTCCAGCGTGACTTTGCGCTGAAGACCATCTGGATTGACGACAACTACTTCAATGCTCGCTCAATGGATGTTTATATTACCAAGCTTCGCAAGCATTTGAAGGATGATCCGCAGATCGAGATCATCAATATTCATGGAAAAGGCTACAAGCTCATTGTGCCAGATTTGGATTAATGCAACTAAAGCATACTTATGTAAGCGATACGGCTAAGCATACTAGCATCATCAAAATAAGGATAAGTCTCTGTTTAGGGAGGCTTATCCTTTTTGTTTTATGGTGTCATTATGCGTAATACATTATCATAATACATTATGATGATACATCATTATAATGCATCATCATATTTTATGGTACATCTATTAGATGATTTCCAATACATCTTTTATAAAAAGTTATCTTGAGCTTTATTTCTTTTTCAGCGAATAGATGAAACCGGATACGCCCATAAGTGTGAAGAACAAGCCTACGAAGAGCATCCAGTTGCCTTTGATGGAAAAAGTGAAACTGGATGCAAGTAGCAAAACGCCTAAAACGATGAATGTCATGCCCATTGACGGGATTAAATGGAGTGAATCTTTCAGTTTTTTGTTCATTTTTTTGTGCTATTAACAATTATTTTCTGCAAAAGTACAAAAAATATTTGGTTAATTCAAAAAAAAGTAGTACTTTTGCACCGCAATTCGGGAAAGAGCGTATTTTATGCGGGCGTTTCTCGTTTGCAAAGTTACTTTTAATAATATTAATTAATCATTTAGAGTAGTATGAATCAATACGAAACCGTTTTCATTTTGACTCCCGTTTTGTCTGATGAACAGATGAAGGAAACGGTCGCTAAGTTCGAGAAGGTACTCACCGATAATGGTGCTGAGATCGTGAACAAAGAGGCTTGGGGTTTGAAGAAGTTGGCTTACAACATCGAGAAGAAGACATCAGGCTTCTACAGCTTGATTGAGTTCAAGGCTGAGCCTACTGTTGTGGCTAAGCTTGAGACAGCTTATCGCCGCGACGAGAAAGTAATTCGTTACATGACTGTTAAACTTGACAAGTATGCTGCCGCTTACGCAGAGAAGCGTCGTGCAAAGCTTGGTAAAAAAGAGGAGGCTTAATCATGGCAGATCAGAAATCAGAAATCCGTTATTTGACCGCTCCTTCTATCGACACAAAGAAGAAGAAGTATTGCCGTTTCAAGAA
>DBLF01000048.1:2821-10101 GCA_002297965.1 Candidatus Segatella papionis | reverse complement strand
ATCCTTCCACGTCGTATCACAGGTACATCTTTGAAGTATCAGCGCCGTGTAGCACAGGCTGTTAAGCGTGCTCGCCAGATCGCTTTGCTTCCTTACGTAACCGATTTGATGAAGTAATTTAAGGAGGAGAAGAAGAATGGAAATTATTTTGAAGCAAGATATTATCGGTCTTGGATACAAGAACGATATCGTAAATGTTAAGAGTGGTTATGGTCGTAACTTCCTTATCCCTACTGGTAAGGCTGTTATCGCTTCTCCAGCTGCCAAGAAGCAGTTGGCAGAGGACTTGAAGCAGCAGGCTCACAAGCTTGAGGCTATCAAGGCTGAGGCTGTTAAGAAGGGCGAGGCTCTCAATGGCATCGTTCTTACTATCACCGCTAAGGTAAGTGCTACAGGTCAGCTCTACGGTTCTGTTAACGCAGCTACCGTTGCTGAGGAGCTTGCTAAGAAGGGCATCGAGGTTGATCGCAAGATCATCACTATGAAGGATGCTAAGAAGGTAGGCGAGTACGAGGCTACTGTACACTATCACAAGGAGGTTGAGGTTAAGGTTCCTGTTCATGTAGTTGCTGAGAACGCTCCTGTTGAGGCTGCTCCAGCTGCTGAAGAGGCTCCAGTTGAGGCTCCTGCTGCTGAGGCTGCTGAGGAAGAGGCTCCAGCTGCTGAGTAATCAGAGCTCAATCCTTCGGGTAGCTTCTTAGGAAGCTTCCTGTTTTACTACGATAATTTTCGCACTGTAAAGCAAAATAATATAAAGAATCCCTTTTGTCGCAAGACATTAGGGATTTTTTTTGTTTATTTATGTTCTAGTCTCAGAAAATTATTGTATCTTTGCACTCGAATTGGAAAAATCCCAGAAATAAAGGCATAAAATATAGAAAAATAGAATATTAATAATAAACTTAAAAATAGAAATATAAAATGAAAGCATTTGTTTTCCCTGGTCAGGGTTCACAGTTCGTAGGTATGGGTAAAGACCTTTACGAGAACAACGCATTGGCAAAAGAACTTTTCGATAAGGCCGACGAGATTCTCGGCTTCAAGATTACTGATATTATGTTTGCTGGCACCGACGAGCAGTTGAAGGAAACTAAGGTTACACAGCCTGCCGTATTCCTCCACTCTGTTATCTCTGCTCTCTGCTTGGGCGATGAGTTCAAGCCAGCTATGGTAGCAGGTCACTCTCTCGGTGAGTTCTCTGCATTGGTAGCTGCTGGTGCCATTGCTTTCGAGGATGGTGTGAAGCTCGTTGCTGCTCGTGCCAATGCTATGCAGAAGGCTTGCGAGGCTAACCCTGGTACTATGGCTGCCATCATCGGTTTGCCAGACGAGAAGGTTGAGGAAATCTGCGCAGAGGTAAGCACAGAGGGTAACATCGTTATCCCTGCCAACTACAACTGCCCTGGTCAGCTCGTTATCTCTGGTAACACAGACGCTATCAACGCAGCTTGCGAGAAGTTGAAGGCTGCTGGCGCTAAGCGTGCCTTGCCTTTGAAGGTGGGTGGTGCTTTCCACTCTCCATTGATGCAGCCAGCTAAGGATGAGCTTCAGGCTGCTATCGAGAAGACTACATTCTCTGCTCCTAAGTGCCCAGTTTACCAGAACGTAGATGGTAAGCCTCACACTGACCCAGCCGAAATTCAGCAGAACCTCATCGCTCAGCTTACAAGCTCTGTACGTTGGACCGCTTCTGTTCAGGCAATGATCGCCGATGGTGCCGACGACTTCACAGAGTGTGGTCCAGGCAAGGCATTGCAGGGTATGATTGGCCGCATCGACAAGACTGTTTCTGCTCACGGAATTGCATAATAGCTCACAGAATTGCATATAATACTAGGATTATATAACAAATGTTGTGTGAAATCGCACAAACAAGAATCAATCAACAAAAAGCATAATTAACGTTTTATCTTCTCGGCAATGCGTTGCTGGGAAGGTAAAACGTTTCATGATATAAGATACAACCGCTAAATGAAGGAAAAGGTTATAATTTATCAAGTACTTCCACGACTTTTTGGAAACAAGAACACTACTCGAAAGGAGAACGGAACTATTGAAGAGAACGGTTGCGGAAAACTGAATAACTTTACCGACGATGTGCTGGCCCGCATTCACGACATGGGCTTCACCCACGTTTGGTACACAGGTGTGATTCGTCACGCCACCCAGACCAACTACTCATCCTATGGCATTCCTACCCAGCATGCAGAAGTGGTGAAAGGCAAGGCGGGCTCGCCATACGCCATCACCGACTATTACGACATCGACCCAGACTTGGCAGAGAATGTCAGCATGCGTATGACTGAGTGGGAGAGTCTCATCGATCGTACCCACAAAGCTGGCATGAAAGTCATCATGGACTTCGTGCCAAATCATGTGGCTCGTGAGTATCACTCCATTCGCAAACCAGCAGGCGTACGAGACTTGGGAGAAGATGATGACCCAAACATGCACTTCTCCATCAAGAATAATTTCTATTATACATGGGGAGACCTCGACTTGAACGATGTTCGCCAGTCTAAACCGGCATTCACTGCCTATGCAGCAAAGGATGCCAAGATATTTGAGACATACACTGAGAGTCCTGCCAAGGCTACGGGCAACGACCGTTTCGACAACCGCCCAGGTAGCAACGACTGGTATGAGACAGTGAAACTCAATTATGGCATCGACTATTGCGATGCCGGTGGCAGAAGCTATCACTATGAGCCTGTGCCAAATACCTGGGGCAAGATGACCGATATCCTGCTCTACTGGGCTGGCAAGGGCGTGGATGGTTTCCGCTGTGATATGGCGGAGATGGTGCCATGCGCCTTTTGGTCGTATGCCACCCAGATATTGAAGGCCAAGTATCCTGGCATCGTCGTAATCGGCGAGGTGTATGATCCTAACCAGTATCGCAACTATGTGAAGGCTGGTTTCGACTATCTCTACGACAAGGTGGGCATGTACGACTGCTTGCGTGGCGTGATTCGTGGCGAGCGTCCTGCTGCCAGCATCACCCACGAGTGGCAGGTGGTGGACGACATTCGCGACCACATGCTCTATTTCTTGGAGAACCACGACGAGCAGCGCATCGCCAGCGACTTCTTCTGTGGAAATGCCCGCAAGGCGATTCCTGCTGCAGCTATGAGTCTCTTCTTCCAGAAGAACCCATTCATGCTCTATAGCGGACAGGAGTTTGGCGAGAAAGGTATGGACAAGGAAGGATTCAGCGGCAGGGATGGTCGCACCACGATATTCGACTACTGGAGTCCGGAGACTTTGGCGCATGCCTATCAGAAGCCAGGTTCGGCGGAGGCACATCAGCAGTCTGTGGACAGCAAGGCTTTGGCGGCGCACTATCGCCAGCTCATTCGTCTAGCCAACGAGGAGCGTGCCATCCGAGAGGGCGACACCTTCGACTTGATGTACGTGAATCCTCAGTCCGACCATTTCGACCCACGCAGTCATTTCGCCTTCCTTCGCAAGAAGGGTGGGGAGGTGTTGCTCATCGTGCTCAACTTCTCCCAGGAGGCTCACGAGTTGGGTGTTTGCATTCCGGGTCATGCCTTCGACTTCTTCCATCTCACCGAGGAAGAGGTGCAGACTACGGAGCTGATGTCAGGCAACAAGAAGCAGGTGGAGCTGAAGAAGGATGGCATTTTCCCTGTGTCGGTATCGGCTAATGGAGTAAGTATTTATAAATTCAATGTCAAGATGGACGAGAGTGAATTCATATTGAATGAGCATCACAAGGAGGAGTTCCCTCCAGCTCATACGGCAGAGCATTTGCTCAACCAGTTGATGCATCGTATGTTTAACTGCGAGCGCAGTCGCAATGCGCACATCGAGCGCAAGAAGAGCAAGATGACCTTCGTTGTCGATCACAAGCCTTCCCGTCAAGAGGAGAAGGCGATAGAGACGGAGATGAATCGTTTGATAGAGCTGGACATGCCAGTGACCTATGAGTTTGTGGATCGCGACCACATCCCAGCCGATGTCAAGCTCGACCGTTTGCCAGAGGATGCCAGCGAGACCCTTCGCCTGGTTCGCATCGGCGACTACGATGTCTGCCCATGTATCGGCAAGCACGTTCGTTCTACCGCTCAGATCGGCAAGTTCGTATTGCTCGGCACCAATTGGGACGAGCATGCTCACTCGCTGAGAATCAGATTCAAGATTGTGCAGTAATGTGGAATAAATAGTGCAGTAATGTGGAATCAATAGTTTTTACGCTATAAATATACTTATAAGTCGGTATTTTGCCATGGTGCAAAATACCGACTTTTTGTGATACCTCCGATTTGGATATTCATCACATTCTTTGTACTTTTGCAGTCGGAAATATTTGAATGTTTTATGTAATTAAATAAAAGTATTAAGATTATGATTATCGAAAAAGTACATGCAAGAGAAATCTTGGATTCACGTGGCAATCCAACAGTTGAGGTTGAGGTAACATTGAAGTCTGGCATCGTGGGCAGAGCTTCTGTTCCATCTGGTGCTTCTACCGGCGAGAACGAGGCGTTGGAACTTCGCGACGGCGACAAGAACCGCTACTGCGGCAAGGGTGTGCTGAAGGCTGTGGAGAATGTGAACAACATCATCGCTCCAGCCCTCGTGGGTATGTCAACCTTGGAGCAGCGCGACATCGACTATAAGATGTTGGAGCTCGACGGTACCAAGACCAAGTCTAACCTCGGTGCCAACGCCATCCTTGGTGTTTCTCTCGCTGTGGCTCACGCAGCTGCAGAATATCTCCATATTCCTTTGTATCGTTACATCGGTGGTGCCAACACTTACGTATTGCCTGTGCCAATGATGAACATCATCAATGGTGGTGCTCACTCTGATGCGCCTATCGCCTTCCAGGAGTTCATGATTCGTCCTGTTGGCGCTCCTTCAGAGAAGGAGGCTATTCGTATGGGTGCCGAGGTGTTCCATGCCTTGGCTAAGCTCTTGAAGAAGCGTGGCCTCTCTACAGCCGTTGGCGACGAGGGTGGTTTCGCTCCTGCGCTCGATGGCATCGAGGATGCGCTCGAAAGCATCTGCCAGGCTATCAAGGACGCTGGTTATGAGCCAGGCAAGGATGTGAAGATTGCCATGGACTGTGCTGCCAGCGAGTTTGCCGTTCAGGAGAACGGCGAGTGGTACTATGACTATCGTCAGCTCAAGGATGGCAAAAAGAAGGAACC
The DNA here is from genome assembly GCA_002297965.1 of Candidatus Segatella papionis. Taxonomy (GTDB): domain Bacteria; phylum Bacteroidota; class Bacteroidia; order Bacteroidales; family Bacteroidaceae; genus Prevotella; species Prevotella papionis. The sequence goes on along the minus strand of DBLF01000048.1, from coordinate 4,924 downwards.
TAACGGCAAGAAGCTTACTGCTGCTGAGCAGATTAAGTTCTTGGAGGAACTTATCACCAAGTATCCTATCGACTCTATCGAGGATGGTCTCGACGAGAACGACTGGGACAACTGGGTGAAGCTCACCGCTGCCATCGGCGACCGTTGCCAGTTGGTAGGCGACGACCTCTTCGTAACCAATGTGAAGTTCTTGGAGAAAGGTATCAAGATGGGTGCAGCCAACTCTATCCTCATCAAGGTAAATCAGATTGGCTCGCTCACTGAGACTCTTGATGCTATCGAGATGGCTCATCGTCATGGTTACACTACAGTAACTTCTCACCGTTCAGGCGAGACAGAGGATACTACTATCGCTGACATCGCTGTAGCTACCAACTCTGGTCAGATCAAGACAGGTAGTATGAGCCGCACCGACCGTATGGCTAAGTACAACCAGCTCATCCGCATCGAGGAGCAGTTGGGTAACCGTGCAGTGTATGGTTACAAGAAGCTCAAGTAAAGACTTGAGTTTCGAATAGCTTTCCGAAAGAGTTTTGAGAGTACTTATAAAAGCAAATTATAAGCACTTCGAAAGAGCATTGCATAAGTATTTTGAAATAAAATCCAACCTTAGGGATGGATAAGTTTTAGGCTTCTTATACTCAGGGAAACATTCTCTGCTAGTATAAGAAGCCTTTTTATATTCCGATTTCGTACTTTACGGTATATTTATCAAATAATCGTATATTTGATGATTTTACTTCCTTTTCACCCCTCTCACAGCCTCAGCTTCCAATGGGTTTTCTGGCCAATAATGCTTGGGGTATCTTCTTTTCAGTTCTTTTCTTACCTCGAAGTAAGTGTTTTGCCAGAAGCTTTGCAAATCTTGCGTTAGCTGCACGGGCTTGAAGCCGGGCGAAAGCAATTCCATCAAAACAGGCTGCTTGCCATCGTTGACGCAAGGAGTCTTTTCCATGCCAAAGCACTCTTGCAGTCTGACGCTCAGCACGGGGGCTTCGGCTCCTTGTCGGTAGTCGATGCGGATATGGCTGCCCGTAGGTACCTCGATGTGGGTAGGGGCTAGGCGGTCTATCTCTTGCTGGAGCTCGTAAGGGATGGAGTTCCAAAGAATGTCCGAAAGGTTGAGTTTCTTCAGTTCGGTGGTCGATGTCTTCACCCTGCCGTTCTCTTCTAGATAGAAGGCGAGCCAATTCTGGGCGGTTTGCATCAGATGCTCGGTCGAAAGGTCGGGGATGTCGAGTTCGGGATGCCATTCCGCTACCTTTGCCACTCGTCGCTGTAGGCGTTGTACAGGTTCGTTCCAGTCGAGCATGCTCAATCCCTCTTTCTTGATGGCTTCGCAGATGATGCTGATGATCTGTTTCTTATCGGCACTTTGTATCGGTTTGCTGTCTATCACGATCTTTCCGATATGTCGTTCCTGCTGCATTACCACCATGCCCTGTCTGCCGTCCCATTCGATACGGTCTCTTGTTTGCATCATCTCCGAGAGCAGGTCGATGTTGAGCGGTGCGGCGAGGAAAACCCTGCCGTTGCCGGCATAGAGCGAGGCGATGGCTATCCAAGGGCGAGCCGACATCGGGTCGTTGTGGTCGATGCTGACCTTGTTGCCATTAGCCAACTTGAATCCTCCAATATTATCCATAGCCTTGGCGATGCGCTCAGGGTAGGCATAAGCCAAGAGTATTCCAGCCTCTTCGCCATCCACTGGCGAATTGTCTTCCTCTGCATAGACCTTTTTCCCTGAAATCATCCCTTGATGTTCTGAATGGTTTGTTCCATCAGTCTTGTTCCAAACCATCCTGTTATACTCCTTGGCTATCTGTGCGATTCTAGCCCATCTGCCCAGCGCATTCTTACGGCGATTGTTGCGAAGAATAGACAGTCGGAGCGTAATGTCGCACTCACCGCTTTCCGCCATCGGGTCTTTCTCTTCCAGCAGAGCAGCGATGTCGCAAGCGAGAGCTTTCAGACCCTTGCCTTTTGCGCTCAATATCATACGGGCGATACGAGGGTGGCAAGGCAGGAGTTCCATCTTTCTGCCAAGCGATGTGATAACCATCTCGGCATCTGCTTTCTCTGAAAAGTCTCCTTTATCCTCTT
>DBLF01000048.1:2007-2791 GCA_002297965.1 Candidatus Segatella papionis | reverse complement strand
CTTTTCCAGAAAAGCCTCCTTTTTTCTCTTTCTCTTTCGTTTCTATTGCTCCGAGCGACTGGAGCAATTCCTTGGCAGCCAATACGTTCGCCTTTGGAGGCATAGTGAGCCATGGCAAGGCTTCTACCTTGCTTTCTCCGAAGCTGGCGATGTCGAGTATCATGCTCGAAAGGTCGGCTTCCTCTATCTCTGGCGTACGTCTTTCTGCCATCAAATGTTCCGATGTCTTCGGCCATAAGCGATAGCAGAAGCCTTCGGCTACACGTCCGGCTCTTCCCATTCGCTGTGTCGCCATATCCATACTGATTCTTGTCGTCTCCAGATGGCTGAGACCAGTGTTGGTATCGAATACCAATTTCTTGTAGAGTCCGGAGTCGATGACGATACGCACGCCCTCGATGGTGAGTGAAGTCTCGGCTATCGGTGTGGCAAGCACCACCTTTCGTTCTCCTTCCTTGGATGGGGCGATGGCTTTGCGCTGCATTTCTGGCGAGAGGTTTCCGTAGAGGGGATAGACGGTGGTGGGGGCGAGCGAGTCGCCTAGTATTTCCAGGCATCTTTGTATCTCTCCCTGTCCTGGTAGGAAGGCGAGGATGTCGCCCTTGTGGGCATGATGCGCCTTGGCGATGATGGCTGCTGTTGCTACGGCGCAATCTTCATAACCATAGCTGTTTTTATAGCCAGTGGTATCCTCGTAGATGATTTCCACGGGATACATTCGCCCCTTGCTTTCGATGAGTGGTGCGTGGAGCGCTTGGCAGATGCCCGAAGCGTCGATGGTAGC
>DBLF01000048.1:0-1963 GCA_002297965.1 Candidatus Segatella papionis | reverse complement strand
GACATGATGACGATTCTGAGGTCGGGACGGATGATGCCTTGTGCTTGTAGGCTGAGTGCCAAGGCGAGGTCGGAGTTGATGCTTCGCTCGTGGAACTCATCGAAGATGATGGTGCTTACGCTTTCGAGGGTAGGGTCGCTGACGAGCATTCTCGTCAGGATTCCCTCCGTCAAAACTTCGATTCGAGTGTCTTTCGATATCTTGTTGTCGAATCTCACTCGATATCCCACGGTCTTTCCTACAGGCTCGCCGATGATGCTTGCCATTCGTTCGGCTATTTGTCGAGCAGCCAGACGGCGAGGTTCCAGCATCAGAACCTTTCCTTGTTCAATTTCTCCGCTCAGAATAGTGAGCGGAAGCAGGGTAGATTTACCTGCTCCAGGAGGAGCGGTAATGACCAATGTATTGTTTTTGCCCACGGCTTCATTTACCTCCTTTGCGATTTCCGAGGCAGGTAGGTTGCCAGAGCGAGCTATGATTTCTTCGATATTCATGAATGATTCTTTGTTTTATATTCTGCTTACAAAGTTTTATATTCTGCTTACAAAATTTCTTTATTCTGCCTACAAAGTTATGATAAATCTTTGGATTATGCAAGGAAAATCTTTTTATTTTACACAGTAAAGTTTCTATCTCACTATGTTTTTTCCGTTTCACGACGTGAAATGTGCATCCCACGACGTGAAACGGCCATCTCACGACGTGAAACGCACGTTTCACGACGTGCAACGGAAAAAACTACGCTACGTAGAAACATTTGTTAGGCGTTCTGTAACTTTTTTCTATATCAGAAATAAAATTGTGGAAGCAAGAAATTCTTTGTTTTTCTTGCTTATTCCAATTCTTTTTATTACTTTTGCATTTGTCATTCCGTGGATGGCTGGCAATGAGATGCTAACCAACTGAAAGTCCACGCCTTGGCCTATCATAATAAGAAAGACGTGTATCAACGTTTTCTTCTGATTCGATTGAGACCTAGGAAATCTACAAAAGATGTTCAGATGAAGACAGCGGTAGGCGCCTTCGCTTACGTGTATATACACGGCATAGGTGTGCCCTTTCCATTTTTCGTATGGAGAGGGTACCACCTGTGCTATCCGATATATGCAAGTTTGGCGTAGGTATCTGTTGCTTCTTATCCTTGACATCTAAGGTTTTCCTAGGACCGCAATCGAACAAGGGTGATGCGAGTGATAGATTCCCTACGCCATTTCTATTTTGATAGCAACCTTATCTGCTAACAATCGTTTCTGCTTAGGGGAAGGCGGAAGTGCCAATCACCTAAGGAGATACCGACAAGTATGAGCACAAAGTTCTTTAATAATACACCTGATAATTCCCTCTTCGAGAAGTTCAAGGGAATCGCCCACAATATGCTCGATTTCCATACCTTCCAGGCTGTGGTGGGATATTTCCGCAGCTCGGGTTACTTCAAGCTTCGCGAGGAGTTCGCCCAGGTTAAGAAGATTCAGATATTGGTGGGCATCAATATCGACAATATATTCCGCAAGCAATCCAAACTCTTTTTCGGTCAGCTCGACGAGCAAGCCATCATCGACGCTTACTCCCACGACTTCGTGGAAGAGGTGCGCCATGCTGGTTATGACGAGCAAACCGAGCGAGGCATCCTCCAGTTTTGCCAAGACATTATCGACAAGAAGTTGGAGATACGTATCCATCGCAGCAAAAACCTCCATGCCAAGTTTTATCTTCTCCTGCCCCAAGACCACAATCCCAATTCGGATGGCTGGGTCATCATGGGCTCTTCCAATCTCACCGATTCGGGCATGGGAACCACGAACACCAATCGCTACGAGCTGAATGTGGCGATGAAGGATTACGACGACGTGGATTACTGTAAGCACGAGTTTGAACAACTCTGGGAGGAAGCCGTTCCGCTGGACATGAGAGACATCGAGCAGATGAAGGCGAAGACCCACTTGGCACAGTTGCCTACGCCTTA
>DBLF01000065.1:27202-29882 GCA_002297965.1 Candidatus Segatella papionis | reverse complement strand
TTGAGCTGAATCTTCTCGTAGTCCTCTTTCTCCACGAAGTCCTCGTTCACTTGGATGGTAACCATCTCTGGCTGGAACACCTTGTTGATCTTGATGAGTTCTGCCAATGTCAAAGGAAGTGTCACTTCCTGTTTCTCGTCGTTTACAATAATCTGTGCCATAATCGTATATCTTTTTATTTGTTATTATTCTTGTTACTAATCTCTTGTTATCGAGTGATAACTTTTACTTGTTATTTTCTGGGTGCAAAGGTACTGCGATTTTGCGAGTTATACCATACCACCCAGGGGGTATTTCGTATCGCATCTATATAGTATAAAACATACCACATGTTTGGTATTCGATATTATAAATTATTGGTACTTAGGATTTTGTAAGAATGTCTTTTGCTCTTTTGTGCTGTCTCTTTAAGGCTTATCCAATATCATTTTATGTATGGTGTCATGAAAAAACGGAGCGCTTAGCCGATTAGCTAAATGCTCCGTTGAGATATTTCTGTGTAAGTTCGTGCTTCGGATGATGGAAGACCTCTTCTGCACTGCCTTCCTCAATGACCTCGCCAAGGTACATGAAGATGACGTGGTCGGCGATGCGGAGAGCCTGGCGAAGGGTGTGGGTAACCATCACGATGCTGTAGTCCTTCTTCAGTTCGGTGAAAAGTTGCTCCACCTTCTTGCTGCTGATTGGGTCGAGGGCAGATGTGCTCTCGTCGGCAAGCAGGTAGCTTGGTTCTACGGCGAGGCTACGAGCGAGGCAGAGACGCTGCTGCTGACCGCCGCTCAACTTGGCTGCTGGAGACTTCAATCGGTCTTTTACCTCATCCCAAAGACCTACGGCTCTCAGATAGTGCTCCACGATGGAGTCGAGCTTCTTTCTGTTGCGGATGCCATGGATGCGGCAACCGTAAGCCACGTTGTCGTAGATGCTCATAGGGAGAGGGCATGGACGCTGAGGAACAAGACCGATGTTGCGTCGCAATTCTGAGAGCTTGCTGCTGCTGGCTGCAAGGATGTTGCTGTCGCCGAGGTTCACTTCGCCTTCCATCTTCAGACCTTCCACTCGGTCATTCAAACGGTTGAATGTGCGAAGAAGAGTTGACTTGCCGCAACCAGAAGGGCCGATGATGCAGGTAATCTTGTTCTTAGGGATGTTGACGTTCACATCCTTCAGAATCTGAGCACCATTGATATAGACGTTCAAATTCTTGGTGTCGAGCTGAGCATCTGTATCATGAGCAAACTTGGCATCCACGGTGAATGGATAGCTCTGGGTATAAGCGAAATCACGATGTGTGAAAGCTGCTATAGCCTGGTTGAATGTTGCTGTTATTGCGTTCATGTCTTTGTCTCCTATATTTAATTATTATTTTCGGTTGCAAAGGTACGGCGATTTTCCCATTCTCACAATACCTATGATGGTGTAATTGCATACCCAATGTTTGGTATATCAGAATGATGGGATTGTGGTATTGCGTGTCTTCGGCTTTCTTCGTACCTTTGCACCCAATAAATGTTATATATATAATCCCAAAGAACATTATATATATAATTAAGGTATAAATATATAATAAGGTGTAATGATGAGAATGAAGAATATAGGACAGAGAAAAATGAACATAGGAAGGAGAAAGAAGAATATTGGTATATGGATGATGGGAGTCACCTTGCTGTTGTCGGCATGCGGCAGCAAGGGTGAGGTGAAACGTGATGCCAATGGCAAGCAAGTGCTGAGTGGTTACATCACGCTTTCGGGTGCCTTCGCTCTCTATCCGCTGGCGATACAATGGGCGGATGAGTTTCATCGTCTCCATCCTGATGTCGATATTGACATCTCGGCGGGTGGGGCAGGTAAGGGTATCACCGATGTGCTTGCCGACCAGGTGGATATCGCCATGGTGAGCCGAGATTTGAAAACTGCGGAAAAAGAAAAGGGTGCCGTGGCCTACGCTGTGGCAAAGGATGCGGTGGTAGCTACCATCAATGCCAACAATCCTGTGTACAAGCAGTTCTTGAAGACAGGACTGAGTAAGGAACAAGCCATTGCGATATGGGAAGATAAAGAAGTGGCTTTGGGAAATGGAAAGATGAAACTCAATGTTTATACCCGAAGCGATGCTTGTGGCGCTGCTGAAACTTGGGCTAAGTTCTTGGACAAGAAACAAGAGGACTTGAAGGGTACTGGAGTGTTCGGAGACCCTGGTGTCGCTGAAACCTTGCAGAAGGATGTGAAAGGCATTGGCTTCAATAACATCGGCTATGCTTACAATGATAAGACGCATAAGCCTACGAAGGGTATCGCCATTGTTCCGATAGATGTGAATGGCAATGGTAAACTCGACGAGGATGAGAAATTCTATGATAATCTTGATATGTTGATGGAGGCGATAGCCAAGGGGAAATATCCTGCGCCTCCTGCCAGAAACCTCTATCTTGTGACGGCAGGTAAGCCAAAGAACCCTGTGGTCGTGGAGTTTCTTAGATATGTTAGATCTAAGGGGCAGAAGTTGAATGGTCCTGCCGGTTTTGTCCATATATGAATTAGGGCTTAAATGGCATTGAATTAAAGCTTAAATATTTTTGAATTAAGGCTTAAATGAACTTGGGTTAAGGCTTACGTAACGTTTGATTGAGGCTTATTCCAGCTTCGATTAAGGCTTTGTTGAAATCCAATTCAGGCTTCT
>DBLF01000065.1:26136-27155 GCA_002297965.1 Candidatus Segatella papionis | reverse complement strand
CTTTGAAATCCAATTCAGGCTTTGTTAAAATCCAATTCAGGCTTTATTCGTTTTGGCTTCTATTGGAAATTAAAAAGAGGGTGTGTCATAAGTCCATGACGCACCCTCTTTAAATCTTATTGTTTTCTTTAAGAATCTGTGAAATTTGTGAAATCTGTGAAATTCGTGAAATCCGTGGAAGATTCTTAATCCTAGAAATCTTTATATCAGTGGGAAGATTACTCGATGACAACGAGAGCGTCCTCTTCGAGCACAGCCTGACCAGGCTTCACGCAGATAGCGGTAACCTTGCCATCCTTCTCAGCCTCGATGTTGTTCTGCATCTTCATAGCCTCGAGAACGACAACAGTATCGCCTGCCTTAACCTCCTGACCTACGGCAACCTCGATGCTGGTGATAGTACCAGGGAGAGGAGCCTTCACGGCGTTGGCAGCGTTGACATTGGCAGCAGAAGTAACCTCAGCATCATCAGATGCAGCGGCTGGCTGACCGAGCACTACCTTCTTCTTCTCTGGCTCAGCCTCCTGTTCCATCTCAACCTTGTAAGCCTCACCATTCACGTTCACGCTTGCGATGTTACCCTCAACACCCTCAATCTGAACCTTGTATTCTTTTCCGTCGATTGTATATTTAAACTCTTTCATTTCTATTTCTTATGGTTTTGCTGTTAAACTCAAGAACTTGGCGTTCCACATCGTCTGACGTGGTTGGATTGTGATGATGCCAGGCTCCTTGTCGTGTACGTTATTGCCCTGGTACTCATAGAGTGCCATGGCAATCGCAGCATAAATATTCTTATCCATTATAATTTATAATTTATAATTTATAATTTACATCGGCATACAACCATGCTTCTTAGCTGGCAAGCTCTGACGCTTGGTAGCGAGCTGAGCCAAACCACGGCAGATGCGGAAACGAGTGTTGCGAGGCTCGATCACATCGTCGATGTAGCCATACTGAGCAGCCTGGTATGGATTAGCAAACTTCTCTGTGTATTCCTCTTCCTTCTCTGCCAAGAA
>DBLF01000065.1:6307-26009 GCA_002297965.1 Candidatus Segatella papionis | reverse complement strand
GCGAAGTTGAGGTCGGCACGAAGCTGCTTGCAGCCCATCACGATGTGGCTACCACCATAGCTCTTACGCAATGTGATAGTGATCTTTGGCACGGTAGCCTCGCCGTAAGCGTAGAGCAACTGTGCACCGTGCTGGATAACGGCGTTGTACTCCTGACCTGTACCTGGCAAGAATCCTGGTACATCTACGAGAGATACGATAGGAATGTTGAAAGCATCGCAGAAACGAACGAAGCGAGCTGCCTTGCGGCTAGCGTTCACGTCGAGTACACCGGCGTAAGCTGCTGGTTGGTTGGCAACGACACCTACGCTCTGACCGTTGAAGCGAGCGAAACCAGTGATGATGTTCTTGGCGAACTTAGGCTGTACCTCGAAGAACTCGCCGTTGTCGGTCACTGCACCAATCACCTTGTACATATCGTAAGCCTGGTTAGGATCCTCTGGGATAATCTCGTTCAGAGAGTCGTCCATGCGGTCGATAGGGTCATTGCACTCTACGCGAGGAGCCTCCTCAGTGTTGTTGCTAGGGATGTAAGAGAGCAAAGTCTTGATCATCTCGATAGCCTCTTCCTCTGTCTTGGCTGCGAAGTGGGTTACACCACTCTTGGTAGCGTGAACAGATGCACCACCAAGGTGCTCGGCGTCGATGTCCTCGCCAGTTACGGTCTTCACAACCTTAGGACCTGTTAAGAACATGTAAGAAGTCTGCTCCTTCATGATGATGAAATCTGTGAGGGCAGGAGAGTAAACGGCACCACCGGCGCAAGGGCCCATGATAGCAGAAATCTGTGGGATAACACCAGAAGCGAGGATGTTGCGCTCGAAAATCTCACCGTAACCAGCGAGTGCGCAGATACCTTCCTGGATACGAGCACCACCAGAGTCGTTCATGCAGATGACAGGTGCGCCCATGGTCATAGCCATATCCATTACCTTACAAATCTTCTGTGCCATAGTCTCAGAGAGTGAACCACCGTTCACGGTGAAGTCCTGAGCATATACATATACCAAGCGGCCTGCAATAGTAGCGCTACCTGCTACGACGCCATCGCCGAGGTATTGTTTCTTCTCCATGCCGAAGTTAGTGCAACGATGCAACTTGAACATGTCGTACTCCTCGAAGCTGCCGGCGTCAACCAACATTTCGATACGCTCACGAGCGGTATATTTGCCACGTGCATGCTGCTTCTCGATGGCTTTCTCGCCACCGCCAAGACGAGCCTGTTCGCGCTTAGCGATCAGCTCCTTAATCTTTTCTACTTGTTTGCTCATAATTGATTATTATGTATTATTTCTTTATTCTTATTAGAATGTTCGTTTCCTTTCTTTTGCAATGTTCGTTCGAAAGACAAAACTGCGGAAAAACCGCCATTGCACAATTCGAGCGCAAAGATACGAAAAAAACCGCAGATAGCGAACTATCTACGGTTAAATATTTAGAATAATGTGAAAAATCACCTTTTTGACGTGCTAAAACTCCTTGTAGTCTCTACATGTTTCGTGCTTTTATCGCCTCGTTTTTAGAATTCCATGAAGACTCTAGCGTTGATTTGTCTGCCAGTCAAATAATTAGGCACGGCATACTGCTGGTTGGTGACATCGGTTACCCAGTAATAGCTGTTTACGTTGTCGATGCCGAAGAGGTTGAGGCAATCCACGCCGAGCGTCACGTTCTTGAGGAAGGTCTTCTTCTCATGATACTTGTTGTCGAGCAATTGGTAGCTCATTCCGATGTCGGCGCGGCGATAGGCTGTGGCGCGGAAACTGTTGGTTTCCAGCTCTCTGTGTGGCGCGGAGAATGGCAGACCATCGGCAAATGCGAGCTTCAAGGACATTCGCCATCTTTTGCTTCCTGGGAAGTAGTCGGTGAAGAAAAGGTTCACGGCGTATCGCTGGTCGGTAGGCAGCGGTATGCTTTTGCCGTTGAGCTTCATCTTCGTATCCATGAACGAGAGGCTGAGCCATGAGTCTGTGCCTGGTACGAACTCTCCGTAAAGCTTGAAGTCGAGACCTGCTGCGTGACCGCTGCATTCATTTTGCCCATAATAGACTACCTTCACGTTGCTTACCGAGTAAGGCACCAGATTGCTCAGTGCCTTATAGTACGCCTCTGCTGAGAACTTATATCGTTGTTCGTTCACTTTGAAGCGGTAATCGTAGCCTGCGATGAAGTGGATGCTTCGCTGGCTCTTGATTTTCTGGTTGAGCGATGCCACGGTGGTGCCATTCACGGTGGATGTGTCTCTTAGCTCCTTGAAAAATGGGGCTTGATAGTATAGTCCAGCCGCAAAGCGAAGTGTCGTGTTCTCGTGATTGGCAGGGATGATGGCGAGCGATATGCGAGGGCTGAAGATGGTCTCTCGGTTGAAGTTCCAATGACTCATGCGAACACCATAGTTCAGGGTGTAATGGGTGAGATGGTGGTCTGTGCTATCTGCCGTACCGCTGGTGAAATGGTAAGTGTCCTGAATGTATGCCTCGATTCGGTTGGCGCTCAGCTTGTTGTGGGCTTTCAGAGAATAAATCATATAGAGGTCTTTCCCGTTGTGTGGAATGCTGTAACCTGCGGAATCTCTCATCTCATATTCTGTGGAGTTTTCCTCTATGTGTTCTCGTTTAAAGGTTACGGCTGCTTCCACATTGTGTTTCTTGACCTTGTGCTTCAGCATCAGCTTGGCACTCATCACTTTGGCTGTGAGATAGTTTCGGGCATGCTCGAAGTAGGTCCCTACGCCGAGGTTTTCGGAAGTCTCGGTCTGGTCGAGCCAATACTGTCCTTGTATGTCATATTTCTCTTGTTCCTTGGTGTAGAAAGCGCTTCCGAGAAGTGAAATGCTTGTTTTGTCGGCGATGTTTCGGGTGATGCCGAGGGTTCCGAAGTAAGTGAGGAATCGGTCCTTTTCTTGTCCATCGAAATATACCTTGAAACTCTTCACGTTCTCCATCGTTCCGAAAGTGGTCTCTCGGTCGGATGGCTCGAAGTTGTAGTGGTTGTCCGATATGTAACCGATAAAATCTATCTTCCAACGTTTGTTGGGCTGATAACTGAGATATGTTTGGTAGTCCAGATAGTTTGGCTTGTATTCTCCCTTGGTCTCCATGGAGCCGAGTAGGTAGGAGGTTGTTTTGTAACGTACACTATTTAGCCATGATAGTTTTTGGGTACCTAGTCCGATGTAGGCATCGGCACCTAGTAGGCTGGCTGCCATACTGCCTTCTACTATAGGTTTCTTGCCCTTCGCTTTCAATGTCTTGTAGGTGATGTCGAGCGCAGAGCTCATCTTGTCTCCGTATTTGGCTCCAAAGCCGCCCGTTGAGAATCCAATCTTTTCTACCATGTAAGGGTTGATGACGGAGAGTCCTTCTTGCTGACCGCTTCTTACCAGGAATGGGCGATACACCTCCACATTATTTATATATACAGAGTTTTCGTCGAAAGCGCCGCCTCTTACATTATATTGTGAAGACAGTTCGTTGTGGGTGCTAACGCCTGCTTGCTGCTGTACGAGACTCTCCACACCATTGCCATTGGCAGAAGGCATCTGCTTCCAGTCCTTTGTCTTGAGCTCCAATGTTTGGTCAGTCTGTATTTTCTCGCCCCTCACGTTTACCTCGTCTAGAGTGGTGTCGTCCTCATGCATGACGACGATGAGAGTCTGTTTGCCCCGAGGTCTGCGTAATGTCCTTTCCTTTGTTTTGTAGCCTATAAAAGAGAATCTAACTTTCACGCTGTCAGCTGTATGCAGCTGCAAACTGTACTCTCCCTTTAGTGATGTGAAAGCCAGTTTGCCTTGGCTTGCCACTGATACTGTGGCAAATTCCAGTGGGTGATTGTCTTCGTCAACCACCTTTCCTTTCAGTGTGAATTCCTGTGCCGTAATGTTAATGCAGGCAATCAGGCATATAGTGAAAAAGAATAATCTTTGCTTCATTATTTGTCAATCCTTTGTTTCGAGTTTCGTAAATCCGTTATTACGTATTTGATAAAACGCAGAAACTTCAGTTTTATTATAATGCGCAAGAAAAAGGGGATGTGCTATAGAAACATTCCATAGGCACATCCCCTTTTTCTTTTTATGTCGTTGTAAGCAGATGCGGATGCTTGAAGCTTATTTGACGCAAGCGAAGTATAGACCGTCGTTTACTGCCATGCGAAGCTGATAAAGACCATTTTCGTTCTGCTCTACATTCATCTTCTGACCGTTAGGCAAACAAGCTTGGATACTTCCATCTTCGTTGAAGCTGAACAACTCGCGAATGTCTCCATCCTTACTGTAAGACCAACTCTTGCTTTTCTTGTCGAATACAAAGTAAGATTTCTCGCCATTAGGGTCTGTAATCTCGTAACCGTTCTTCAGCGTCTTGATGGCATAGAGTCTTCCGTCTTTTCCTGTAACGTTCTTGGTCTTGCCCACATTGGCGATAACCTTGTCGCCTGTCCAGAACTCGATGGAGTTGAGCACAAAGAGGTCGGCCACAGAACAAACGGCGTAGGCTGGGCTGATGACAACGAAAATCAATTCATTGATAAACTTGTTGCTCGTTGCGCGTTTGTTCCAATTGAGCACGCTGTTGGTCAAGCCGAAGGAACCGATGCAAGAACTAAAGCACATAGAGCCCAAAGCGAGGGCGATGATGGTGTTGACTGTGATTTTTCTCATAATGATAATATTGATTTAAATGATTGATAGTTTTTGAGATTGATCTCTTGGGAAATTGCAAGATAGTAAAAAAGCGCAAAAGCCTATATGCATCTCTAATAAGGAACGCACATAGGCTTTTTCGTATGAATGTTATTTAGCTGATTCGAATTCACGTAAGAAGCGAGTGTCGTTCTCAGAGAAGAGACGCAGGTCGCTTACACGATACTTCAAGTTGGTGATGCGCTCGACGCCCATACCGAAAGCATAGCCTGTATAAACATTGCTGTCGATGCCGCAAGCCTCCAAGTCGTGAGGATCCACCATTCCACAGCCTAAGATTTCTACCCAGCCAGTATGCTTGCAGAAGTTGCAGCCTTTTCCGCCACAGATGTTGCAAGAGATGTCCATCTCTGCACTAGGCTCAGTGAATGGGAAGTAGCTAGGGCGCAAGCGTATCTTGGTGTCCGCACCGAACATCTCGCGAGCGAAGGTGAGGAGCACCTGCTTGAGGTCGGTGAAGCTTACGTTCTTATCTACATAGAGTCCTTCTACCTGATGGAAGAAGCAGTGGGCACGGGCACTGATGGCCTCGTTGCGATATACGCGACCTGGGCACAACACTCGGATAGGAGGCTCATGGGTCTCCATGTAGTGAGCTTCGTCGCCAGATGTATGACTGCGGAGAAGCACATTCTTTGTCACGTCGTTAGGGTCGCTCTGCTCGATGAAGAAGGTGTCCTGCATGTCGCGAGCCGGATGGTCTGCTGCGAAGTTGAGCATAGTGAATACGTGCTTGTCGTCATCAACCTCAGGTCCTTGATAAAGGGTGAATCCCATGCGTGAGAAGATGTCGATGATTTGGTTCTTCACTACAGTCAAAGGATGGCGAGTTCCCAGTGCCACAGGATAAGCGGTACGGGTTAAGTCGATGTCATCGCTGGAAGACTCGGCTTCCTCCATCTGCTCCTTTAAGCCATTGATTTTCTCAAGTGCGGCATTTTTCAATTCGTTAATCTTGATGCCCACCTCTTTTTTCTGGTCGGCTGGCACATTGCGGAAGTCGGCCATGAGGGCGTTGATCTCACCCTTTTTGCTGAGATACTTGATTCGAAGTTGCTCTACTTCCTCTGCGTTTTGGGCAGTGAGGGCATTGACTTCCTTCAAGAGTTCTTCTATTTTCTCTAATAACATATTTTATTATTTGTCTGTTTACTAACCTAAATTAGCGTGATTTGTCTTCCCTTGGGCTTACAAAACTCGCTTATCTATTTATTTTGCGTGCAAAGATAACATTTTTTGCTCAAAATATGAAATATCTCAAAAGAAAGTTGTACTTTTGCAATGAAAATTTGAGAAATTTTATAAGTTTATGAAAAAACTCTCTTTGATAACAGTAATGTTGGCGGTGCTTACCATCGTTTGCTTCACTTCTGTGGGGTGTACGGATAAGAAACCAGCACCTGCCATTGACTCGACTGCGGCCGACACAACTGTAGCCGACACGCAAGCTATGGACTCGACCGAGAAATTGATTGAGGAAACTCCGATGCCAAAGGCGGCTGACGAGTTGTTTGATGATTTTGTCTTTAATTTTGCTGCCAATAGAAAGCTGCAGTTGTCGCGTATTCATTTTCCCTTGCCTGTTTACCGTAACGACAAGGTGGTAAAGCAGATTGAGAAGCGTCATTGGAAAATGGAGCATTTCTTTATGCGTCAGGACTACTATACGCTTATCTTCGATAATCGCAAGCAGATGAATCTCGTGAAGGATACCACCATCGACCATGTCGTGGTGGAGAAAGTGTTCTATCATAAGAAAACGGTGCAGCAGTTCCTTTTCAATCGTATCAATGGTCAGTGGATGATGACAAGCATCAATTACAAACCGATGTACCAGAATATGAACGCTAGCTTCTTGAAATTCTACGGTTCTTTTGCCACGGATACGGCATTCCAGGCTCGACATCTTCATAATCCTGTGAAGTTTACGGGACCAGACCCAGACGATGACTTCAGTACGATGAGTGGTGACATAGAACCAGAAACATGGCCGGCGTTTGCTCCTCAGCTGCCTCATGGTATGATTTATAATATTATCTATGGGCAGAAATATACTGAGAGCACCCAAAAAATCTTTGTTATTCGAGGCATTGCCAACGGCTTGGAGACAGAGCTTACCTTCCGAAGAATCGGTGGAAAGTGGTTGTTGACGAAGCTGGATATGTAAGCCGAATATGTAAAGATGTGTTTTCAGGCGTAATCAATATGTAATAAAACTCAATACATAATTCGGCTTGATACATAATTTGGCTCGATTATGTATTTTGGCTCGATTATGTAATTACAAGAAAAATATATGAAGGATATTCGTAACTACAGCCTCTTGGCTCATAATACCTTTGGAATCGATGCCAAATGCAATCGTTTTTTGGAGTATGCATCGGTAGCTGAGGCTCAGCAGATAGTGGCTGGGCTAACTGTTGATGATGAACCGCTGCTCATCTTGGGCGGTGGAAGCAATCTCTTGCTTACGAAAGATTATCCAGGTACAGTGCTTCATTCCGCCATCAAGGGCATCAAGGTGATGGATGAAAACGAGGTGGGGAAAATGGATGCTTCTAGCGCAAATGATGCCGTCTTTCTGGAATGTGGAAGCGGTGAAGTGTTTGATGATGTGGTGGCATTCGCTGTAGAGCATGGCTATTATGGAGCTGAGAACTTGAGTATTATTCCTGGTGAAGTGGGGGCGAGTGCTGTGCAGAACATAGGCGCTTATGGCGTAGAGGCTAAAGACATTATATTTAAGGTGGAAGCTGTGCAGATAGCTACAGGAAAATTGGTTACTTTTACCAATTCCCAGTGTGAGTATGCTTATCGCCAGAGTAAGTTTAAGCATGAGTGGAGAGATAAATATCTAGTCACTCACGTGGTGTATCGTCTGAGTAAGGATTTTGTCCCAGACTTGGATTACGGAAACATCAAAGCTTCGCTTGCCGCAAAGGGAATTGCTCATCCTTCTGCTCAACAATTGCGAAATGTTATCATCGAGATTCGCAATGCTAAGTTGCCTGATCCTAAGTTGCAAGGTAATGCGGGCAGTTTCTTTATGAATCCAATTGTTGCGAAGTCTAAGTATGAGGAATTGGCTGCCCAATATCCAGGAATGCCTCATTATACAGTGGATGAGAATCGAGAGAAGATTCCTGCTGGATGGATGATTGACCAGTGTGGCTGGAAAGGGAAAAGTTTGGGACGTGCAGGTGTACACGACAAGCAAGCTTTGGTCTTGGTCAATCTGGGCGGTGCCACTGGTGGGGAAATAGTTAATCTCTGTGATGCTATCCGTAAGGATGTAAAACAGAAATTTGGCGTTGATATCCATCCGGAAGTCAATGTGAAGTAAAAGGTAAGGAAGCAAAGAAGAATAAGGAAATAAAGGATAAAGATAGTATGAAGGTAACTTTATTGGGAACAGGAACATCGAGCGGTGTTCCTGTTTTGGGATGCAATTGCAAGGTGTGTCGCAGTAAGGATCCCCGAGATAATCGATTGCGTGCAGCTGCGATGGTGGAGACGGAAAGCACACGTATCTTGATCGATGCGGGTCCTGACATCCGTCAGGAGCTGTTGCGTGTTCCTTTTCGTCGTTTAGACGGGGTGCTTATTACCCATATCCATTACGACCATGTGGGAGGTATAGACGATTTGCGAGGATTCTGTGTGTATGGTGACATTGATATTTATGGAGATGAAATTGTTACGAGCACGTTACCCCATACGATGCCTTATTGTTTCCCAAAGGATGCGGAGAAGCTGTATCCTGGCGCGCCCAAACTCAAACTTCATACGATTGAGCCTCACCGTACTTATCGGATAGGAGACATCGAGTTTGTACCTATTCGTGTGATGCACGATAAGATGCCCATCCTGGGCTATCGTTTTGGTAAGTTTGCCTATATTACGGATATGAAGACTATGGCTGATGAGGAGTATCCTTATCTGGAAGGGGTGGAAACCTTGGTTATTAATGCGCTGAGATTTGACAAGCCGCATCATAGCCATCAATTGGTGGATGATGCTATCCGTGTGGCTCGTAGGATTGGGGCTAGACAGGCTTATCTTACCCATGTTACTCACCAGATTGGGCTACATGACGAAGCTAATGCAAGGCTTCCTGAAGGGTTTGGTTTCGCTTATGATGGCTTGCAGCTGGATGTGAATTAATGATGTGGATTGGCGATGTGGATTAACAATGTTGATTCACACAATGAAAAGTTTAACTAGATTTAATTTAATAAAAACATTGGACAAAGCATGTTAAATAGAATTAAAACTAGGGCGAATCTAGGGTAAAAACTTGCAAGACTCATAGTTTCTTGCTACTTTTGCACATGTGTTTTTCATAGTATTAGATTTAAGGTTAACAAGGTAATGGGGTCACGGCGGTGACCCTTTTTTGTTTTTAAACCTCTTTTAAATTCTTTGTTATTTATGTCTTTGCTGTTTTTGCTGTGTTAGAGTATAAATTGTTAAACTGTTTGGGACATAAAAAATGCGGCTTCCAGCTAGAAAACCGCACTTTTTGAAGATTATATCCTTTACTTCTTTTTCTTGAATTTCCTGTAAAGTTTCCATGCCAAGATGGCACCATCGAAAGCTCCTGTGCCAATGGAGATCATACTCGTTATTCTCTTGCTCCTGCTAGCATCCTTGGAGAATGCGTCAGGCAGCGTGAAGAGTGAGTTCCATAGGGTTTTGATTTTCTTGTCGTCTGCCTCTATGCTTTTGCGGAGCGTCTCCTTGCGCAATCTGATGTCGTTGAGGCTTCTGTACTCTCGGCTTTCGTTGCCATCGTCTAAGTACTTGTCGTTTTGCTCTTTTGTCATCATAGTGCCAATTTTTAGTTTTGCATTAGCAGGCTAGCCAAGAATTTCACCAGAGGCTTCTCAATCCATTGGTGCCGGAATACGATGAATATTACCAATATCAATAAGTAGGCTCCCGCCACGATGCAGAATGCTGGAGCTAATCCTACGACATCTTCCAAGGCATAAGCGGCAGCAAACGAAAGGTATATCACCGCTAGAGCGAGCAAGGCAAGCAGCAGTGCACCGATGGTGAGTGCTGTGAGCAACCTTACCACCTTATCTACCACGTCGAGCTTGATGTATTCTGACTTGAGCCCGATGTAGTGCTTGAGCACCTCTACGAGTTGCCCGATGGTCTCTACATTCTTATCGCTAGAAAACATTCTTGTGTCTTGATTATTGATATGTTTTGTGCGCTTATGTTTTGTGCGCAGATACAAATAAAGCTGACTATTTCGGAATTATACCTCTGGAGCTGCTTCCTTGATGTCGTCAACCAAGTCGTCCACGTCCTTGCGGCTCAACTTGATGTCGTGCTTCTTGCAGAAGTCATCCACTGCGCCAGCAATCTTGCTGCGTGTATCTTCTCCCTTCTCAGGAGCGAAAATCAATCCGAGTGCTGAACCGGCGATTGCACCGCCAAGGAATGCACCAATGTAACCTAATGCCTTCATAATTTTAAAGTTTTAAATGTTATACAATTTATTGAGTAGTCGATGTTGACTAAGCCTATTCATCAAGGTTAGCCTTGCGTGGGCTTGTCTCTTATCAATTGCAAATATACGAATAATTCTTTAAAAAGCAAGCTTTTAAGTCTTAATTTTTCGTTAAAAGTGTTGTATTACCTTGAGTTTAACAATCTTTATGCTCTAAATCTTTCTTTCTTTGGGATATTATTTGTATTTTCGCAGAACAAAAACAGAAAGCGACGTGAATCGCCTTATATAAATAAGGTGTGAAATGTGTTGGATTATAAAGGTAAACATAAATAGTAATTTAGAAAGATTATGAAGAAATTATCAGTATTGAGCTTTGGATTGTGCGCAGTGTTGGCACTCGCAAGTTGTGGTTCATCTAAGGAAAGTGCTTATAAGAAAGCATACGAGAAGGCCCAGCAGCAGGAGGCTCAGCAACAGCAGGAGACTCCTGTGGCTCAGGAACCTGTGGTTACTCCATTGGAAACAACAACTCCTTCAGAGAGTACAAATACAGAGGTTGACAATGCTACCGTACGCCAGGAGAGCGTGAATCTCGTCTCAGGTTCTGGCCTTCAGAACTTCAGTGTAGTGGTTGGTTCTTTCTCACTCAAGGCAAACGCCGAGGGATTGGCTAGCACATTGAAGAGCGCAGGTTATGACGCTCAGGTGGCTTACAATAGCGAGCGTAACATGTATCGTGTCATCGCTTCTACCTTCGTTGACAAGGCTGGAGCTGTGAAGAGCCGCAACGAGCTTCGCGCTGGCAAGTATCCTGACGCATGGTTGCTTCTCAAGAAGTAATTCAAACATTGATGTCAAGAAGTAATTCAAACATTGATGTCAAGAAGTAAATTCAAACATTGATATTTCGTAGCTAAATGAGAATTTTATCCATAGACTACGGTAAAAAACGTACTGGACTGGCAGTTACCGACCCATTGCAGATCATAGCCAATGGGTTGGCTACAGTCGCTACGTCCGAACTTTTCGACTTCTGCGAAGCCTATATCCAGAAGGAGCAGGTGGAGCGCATCGTCATCGGTAAGCCTACACAGCCCAATGGCCTGCCCAGTGAGAACCTGGCGCGAGTGGAGAATTTCTATAACCGTTGGCGCAAGGCTCATCCCGAGGTGCCTATCGAGTATTACGACGAGCGATTCACGTCGGTGCTCGCCCATCGGGCGATGATAGACGGCGGTGTTAAGAAGAAGACGAGGAGAGAAAACAAGGGATTGGTAGATGAAATAAGCGCTACCATCATATTACAAGATTTCATGCAATCAAGAAGATGATTTTACCAATTTATATTTATGGTCAGCCTGTATTGAGAAAAGTGGCTGAAGACATTACACCCGATTATCCTGAGCTCAAGGAGCTTATTAACAACATGTACGAGACCCTCGATTCCAGCAATGGCATCGGGTTGGCTGCTCCACAAATAGGCTTGGCCATCCGCTTGGTGGTCATCGACCTCGATGTGCTCAGCGATGACCTGCCTGAGTACAAGGGATTCCGCCATACCTTCATCAACCCTCATATCCTGGAGTATGATGAGGAGGCTCCCAAGGACTCTTCCGACGAGGGATGTCTCTCTATCCCTGGCATCAACGAGAAGGTGGTTCGCCCAACGCGTATCCATGTGAAGTATATGGACGAGCAGTTCCAGGAGCATGATGAGTGGGTAGGGGGCTATTTGGCTCGCGTGATGCAGCATGAGTTCGACCACTTGGAGGGAACGATGTTTGTGGATCGCGTGTCTCCTCTTCGCAAGAATATGATTGCGGGCAAGCTCAAAAACATCATCAAGGGCAAGTTCCGTTGTAGCTATCGTACCAAGATTCGTCGATAGTATTTGTGGAAAATAGCTTTTTTTGAAATAGCTTTTTTGAGATACACTTTTTGCAATTATATGAAAAAGTTTATTTTCACTTTCGTGCTGATGCTGGCTGCTTTGTCAGCATCGGCACAATATAGGGTTGACCGTTTGGTTACTGCTGGTCGCAGTGCCTTGTATTACGAGGACTTCGTCCTTTCCATCAAGTATTTTAATCTTGCCATCGGTGCCAAGCCATACCTCTATGAGCCTTGGTATTACCGCAGTGTGGCCAAATTTAACCTCGATGATTATGTGGGTGCTGAGAGCGATGCTTCAGAGGCACTCAACCTGAACCCTTACATCAACGATATCTATGATTTGCGTGCCATTTGTCGCATCCGCCAGAATCGCTACGATGATGCCATCGCCGATTATAATGCAGCCATACGTCTGGAGCCTCGCAATCGTAACTATTGGTTCAATAGGGCACTCTGCCAGATGGAGGCGAAGAATTACGACAAGGCGCAGTTGGAGCTGGATACGGTCATCACCAAGTGGAAGGATTACTCGAACGCTTACTCGCTCAAGGCGGAGGTGTATCTCCACCAGAAGGATACTGTGCAGGCGGAGAAGTGGCTCGACCAGAGCTTGAAGCTCAACCCGTATGATGGCGATGCGTGGACCACACGTGCCTATATGGCGCTGGCTCGCAAAGAGTGGAAGGTGGCTGACGAGGCACTTACCAAGTCGCTGCATTTCAAACCCAACAATGTGAACAGCTACATCAATCGTGCCTTGGCGCGCATTAATCTGAACAACTTGCGTGGGGCGATGAGCGACTATGATGCTGCGCTCGACTTGGATCCTAACAATTTCCTCGCTCACTACAACCGTGGTTTGATGCGCGTGCAACTAGGCGACGACAACCGAGCCATCACCGACTTCGACTTCATCATCAAGATGGAGCCTAAGAACTTCATGGCCATCTTCAACCGTGCGCTCCTGCACGACAAGACGGGCAATCTCAGGGCTGCCATCCGTGACTATAGCACGGTTATCGAGCAGTTCCCTAACTTCTGGACGGGTCTCTCTTATCGTGCCCATTGCTATCGCCGTCTGGGTATGACGGCAAAGGCGGAGCTTGACGAGTTCCGCATCTTCAAGGCGCAGATGAACAAGCATCTTGGTATTCAGCCTCGATGGAGTGCGAAGACCAAAAAGGAGATGCGCAAACGTTCGGAGATAGACCCTAACAAGTTTGCTTCGCTCGTGGTCGATGATGAGCCTAAGTATGAGCACAACTACAAGAGTGAGTATCGAGGCAGGGTGCAGAATAGACAGGTGGAGGAGTCTTATCTTCCGATGTTCCAGTTGTCTTACTTCCCTAACACGCAGAATGTGAGTGGCGTGCAGGCGTTCGACAAGGATGTGGAGGCGTTGAATCAGACCATTGCAAAAGCATCGTCTAAGCAGTCAGCTTCATCGGCTTCATCGTCTAAGCAGTCAGCTTCATCGGCTTCATCGTCTGCTTCTGCCAAGGCTAACAAGTCTGCTGACAAAGTCTATATCGTATGCTCTAAGGAACAGTTGGACGACAATGGGTCGATGCGAATCTTCTCGCTCATCGATAAGCTCTCGGCAGAGCTGAGCGTAGCCAAGGACTTGGAGCAGAAGAAGACCATCCTGATGCGTCGTGCTATAGCCCACAGTGTGCTTCGCGACTTCGAGGCAGCCATCAGCGACTTCACCTATTATCTGTCGTTGGATGACAAATGTGCCTTAGCCTACTGGCAGCGTGCCGTTTGCCAGGCAGAGATGGATGAGTTCAACAAGGCTGAGGGCAAGGGTATCACCAATATCCACTCTGCCGAGGCAGACTTCAGCGATGCCATCCGCCTGAATAGCAACAATGCTTACATCTATTATAACAGGGGTAATCTGCATGCTGGCAGAAACGAGTTGTCGAAGGCCATCGACGATTACTCCATCGCCTTGAAGCTTGACAGCCGTCTTGCCGAGGCTTATTATAATAGAGGTATCGCTCGTGCCAAGAGTGGCAACAAGCAGGCTGGCATCCAGGACTTGTCTAAAGCAGGAGAGTTGGGATTGTATGATGCTTATTCGGTCATCAAGCGACTGAATAAGGCGAAGTAAAAAATAATCCTACGGAATTTTGTTGGAGTTTTTATCCTACGGAACTTAGACGGAACTTAGACGGATTTTGTTCCGTTTCATCCGTTTAAGTTCCGTAGGATAAAATAAAAGTATGTTCCGTAGGATAATATAGAAAAGAGGCTCAATCCGATGATTTGGATTGAGCCTTTTTGGAATTTTAGCCTTTTGGGGGATTTTATATTCTCGTCACCTGTTTCACGCCCTTCACGGCGCTGAGCTTCTTGATGAGTGCGTCGGTCTTGCCGGCATCGTCTATCATCACGGTCACGTTGCCGGAGAAGAGGCCGTCTTTGGATGAGATGTTGATGCCTCTCATCACGAGCTTGTCTTCCTTGGAGATGATGTTGGTGATGTTGCTCACGATGCCGATGTCGTCGTTTCCGATGATGCGGAGAGTGATGGCGTACTTCGACGTACCCTTGCCGCTCCATTTCGCCTTTACGATGCGATAGCCGAAGCGGCGGCGCAGTTCCTTGGCGTTAGGGCAGTCGATGCGATGCACCTTGATGCCCTTGCTGATGGTTACGAAACCGAAGATAGGGTCGCCGTAGATAGGGTGGCAGCAGTGTGCCAGCTCGAAGTCGATGCCCTTCAGGTGCTCGTCGATGACCAATACGTCGTCGCTCTGCTTCAGTAGTTCCTCGGTAGGGTTCTCGAACTCGAATTTCTCTGCGCTCTCGGCAGGCTTCGAGGCATTGGTGAGGTTGAGGTCGTGGTCACGTTCCTCGATGTATCGCTCGATCACGGTGTTAGCGTCGAGTTTCTCCTCTGCCACGTCTCTGTAGAAGTCGGAGTTCTCCTTGTATCCCATCTTCTTGATGGTGCGCGCCATCAGGCTCTCGTCGATGTCAATCTTGCGGTTTTTGAATCGGCGCTCCAGCAACTCCTTGGCGTAGAGACCGTCCTTTTTCTGCGTCTCTTTGATGGCGAGGCGAATCTTAGCCTTCGCCTTGCTGGTTTGCACGATGTTGAGCCATTCCTGTCGAGGCTTCTGGTTGCTCTGGGTGAGGATTTCCACCTGGTCGCCCGAGTGCAGTTCCTGTCGGAAGGTCACCGCCTTGCCGTTTATCTTTCCGCCCACGCAGGTGTTGCCGATGCGCGAGTGGATGTAGTAGGCGAAGTCGAGCACGGTGGCTCCCTTCGGGAAGTTGAGCAGGTCGCCCTTAGGGGTGAACACATATACCTCGTCTTCCTTCAGGTCGGTGGTAAACTGGTCCATCAGTTGCAGGTCGTCATTGCTTTCTAGTGCGGCTCTGATGTTGGCGAGCCATTCGTCGATGCCTCCCTCGCCCTGCTTGATGCCCTTGTATCGCCAGTGGGCGGCGAGTCCGTGCTCGGCGATGTCGTCCATGCGCTCAGTGCGGATTTGTACTTCTACCCATTTGTTCTCAGGTCCCAATACGGTGGTGTGCAGACTCTCGTATCCGTTGCTCTTAGGCACGGAGAGCCAGTCGCGCATACGCTTCGGGTTCGGCTGGTACATGTCGGTGATGAGGGCGAAGGTCTGCCAGCACTGCATGTATTCCTTGTCCCTAGGTGCGTCGAGGATGATGCGGATGGCGAAGAGGTCATATACTCCCTCGAATGGGCACTTCTGCTTCTTCATCTTCTGCCAGATGGAGTGGATGCTCTTGGTTCTGCCCTTCATGTGATACTTCAGCCCGGCGGCGTCGAGTTTCTCCTGTATAGGCTTGATGAAGCGTGCGATATAGGCGTCGCGTGAGCGCTTGGTGGCGTTCAGCTTCTCCTTGATCATATAGTAGGCGTCGTGCTCTAGGTACTTCAGGCTCAGGTCTTCCAGCTCGCTCTTCAGCTTGTAGAGTCCCAGCTTGTGGGCGAGTGGGGCGTAGAGGTAGCTTGCCTCCTCGCTCACCTCGTGCTTCGCCTCCAGTTGGTCGGTGTCCCTGATTTGTCGCATCACGTTCACGCGGTCGGCTATCATGATGAGAATCACTCTCATGTCCTCCGAGAAGGAGATGAGCAGGTTTCTGAAGTTCTCGCTCTCTATCACGGGGTTGCGCTTGTAGAGGTCGTGTATGCGGAGCAGTCCGCTGATGATGTGCGCCACGCTGTCGCCGTATTTCTTTCGTATGTCTTCGATGGTTTGGTAGCCGTCGATGACGCTGGTCTGCATGAGGATGGCGATGATGCCGTCTCTTTTCAGACCAATCTCGTTCACAGCGATTTCTGCGGTTTGCAGGGCTGCGAGGATGGGGTTCATTCCGAACACGTTGCGCTTGATTTGATGGTTCTCGAAGGCATGGTGTATGTCTTCGCGCAGGTGCTGTTCGTCGCCTGGTTTGAAGGAGTCGCCCACGGCGGCTCTCAGGCGTTCGAGGATTTGGAGCGTCTGCTCTCTTTCCTCTGGGGTAAAAGTAAATGTTGGTTCTGTCATTCTTCGTTCCCTCCTTATTATATATGTTATTTACCCTTATTATGTCTGTTATTCAGCCTTTAGCCTTGTCTGTTATTCAGCCTTTAGCCTCTTTTTGGGTTAGAACTAAGGTGTTAAGCCATTGATGGACTTGAAACTAGAGGCTGTCAATCCATTTCTGACCAGACTTGGTGTTTAGCCAAAGAGCAAAGCTTGTGCTTATTAGTGCACACATGCCCATAAATATTGTCATTAATTCCATGTTGTTACATTTTAGAATCATTATACTTCATTACTCTGTTGGCGCAATAGGCGCATCCCAAAGCTGCAATGATGCCGAGAGCCAAAAAGAGTATATTGTAAACTCCAATGGCATCTCCAGTAACTAGAGGTGAAAAACCACCAATTCCCGTTCCGCTTAGGAGAAGGTTTGAGACACCATACAGATAGTTTGCCAATAGTGTCCTGCGGTCATGCTCTTTAACTAGTTTGCTAACCATAGTGCGAATTGTTTTGCTATAACGTATGTAACTCAACGGAGAATCTGCGGTCAAACACGCCCACTTCGTTAATTTTTCATTGCGAAATGTTTAATTTCATTGCAAAGTTACAAAAAAATGCCGAAATATTTCGGTTTGTCGGAAAAAAGAATTAACTTTGTGGCACAGATAGCGTAAATTTAACATAAATATGGTATTATGAATCAGCAAGATCTAAACCAAATCGCAGCTCGCGGCATCACCGAGCAGCAGATTGAACACCAGTTGGAACAAATCAAGAATGGCTTCCCATTCCTCAAGCTCGAGGGTGCGGCTGCCATCGGTAAGGGTATCATGGCTCCTTCTGCCCAGGAAGTGGAGAGCTATGAGAAGGCGTGGAACGACTATAAGGCAGAAGGTCACAAAATCGTGAAGTTCGTGCCTGCATCAGGCGCTGCCAGCCGTATGTTTAAGAATATGTTCGCATTCTTGGATGCTCCTTACGATGTGCCTACCACCGACTTCGAGAAGCAGTTCTTCGAGAATATCAAGAAGTTCGCCTTCCGCAAGGCGCTCTGCGACAAGTGCCATGCCAACAACGACGGCAAGGGCATCATGCAGCTCATCAAGGAGGGTAATTACAAGGCTGTGGTTGCCAATCTCCTCAAGCCAGAGGGCTTGAACTACGGACAGCTCCCTAAGGGCCTCCTGCAGTTCCATGAGTACGAGGATGAGGTTCGCACCCCTATGGAGGAACACCTCGTGGAGGCTGCCCTCTATGCCAGCAGCAATGGCGAGGCCAACGTCCACTTCACCGTTTCCCACGACCACTTGGCTCTCTTCAAGAAGATGGTGGAGGAGAAGGCCGACAAGTATGCCAAGCGTTACGGCATCAAGTATAACATCAGCTTCTCTGAGCAGAAGCCTAGTACGGATACCATCGCTGCCAACCCAGACAATACGCCATTCCGCAACGAGGATGGTTCTTTGTTGTTCCGTCCAGGTGGCCATGGTGCGCTCATCGAGAACCTCAACGAGATTGATGCCGACGTGGTGTTCATCAAGAACATCGACAATGTGGTGCCAGATCGCTTGAAGGGCGAGACCGTCACTTGGAAGCAGGTTATCGCTGGCGTGCTTGTAACCCTTCAGAAGAAGGCGTTCGAGTATCTCAAGGTATTGGATTCTGGCGAGTACAACCATCAGAAGTTGGAGGAAATCATCCGCTTCGTTCAGCGTGACCTTTGCTGCCGCAAGGCCGACATCAAGGAGTTGGAGGATGCCGATTTGGTTATCTATCTTCGCAAGAAGCTCAATCGCCCTATGCGCGTGTGCGGCGTAGTTAAGAACGTGGGCGAGCCTGGCGGTGGTCCTTTCCTCACCTATAATCAGGATGGCACCGTGAGCCTCCAGATTTTGGAGAGCTCTCAGATCGACAAGAACAATGCTGAGTATATGAAGATGTTTACCGAGGGTACTCACTTCAACCCAGTGGATCTCGTTTGCGCTACCAAGGATTACAAGGGCAATGCCTTCGACCTGCCTAAGTATGTGGATCCAAGCACGGGCTTCATCTCTAGCAAGAGCAAGAACGGCAAGGACTTGAAGGCTTTGGAGCTTCCTGGTCTTTGGAATGGTGCGATGAGTGATTGGAACACAGTGTTCGTAGAGGTCCCTCTGGGCACCTTCAACCCTGTGAAGACCGTGAACGACCTTCTTCGCGACCAGCATCAGGCTGTCGAGGGCGGCATCAACCACGGAGAAGGCTGCGGCAAGCACTAGTCCTACTGTTTTTTTATCCTACGGAACATAGACGGAATTTGAACGGATTTCCGTTTAAATTCCGTAGGATATAAAACGAGCTCTCACGCTCGAAAAAAACGTGTGATATAACTAACAATAAAGGCTCAATTCCCGGAATCGGATTCCAAGGATTGAGCCTTTATTATTTGAGTTAAAGTTTCTACTTCTGCTACCTCTTGGGGGCTGTCTTTCTGCGAGAATACGAATTCTGCAAGAGAAAGATTTTCAGCGACTCCTAAGAAGTAGTCTTGTCATTTTTGGATTTTACTTTTGAGAGATTAATTTTTTGGGGAGTTTACTTTTTCAAGTTTCCCTTTTTTAGTTGTACCAGATTTCTCCGCCTAATGTGGTTGGATACTCCTCTGATGTAGTTCTCTCTACGGGCGCTGTAATCTCTACAAACTCACCGTACTTGTTAGTCTTGTTGATCTGCATAATTTAAAAGGTTTTGTTGATTTAATAATTTATGTTTATAAGTCTCCGAAATGCTTTTCGAGCAGCTTGTTGTGCTCGATAACATCTTTTACTCGCTGCAAAGATACATAAAATATTAATACGTGTCAAGTGTTTGATATACAAAACCTTATAAAATTAATCTTTTTTAAACGAAAACCGAATATTTCCTGCAAGAATATCCAGTTTCCGCTTGTCCTTAGAGGAAGCGCTGCGGTTTCCTAAAGCTTAAATTGTGATTTCCCCGGCGAGCGATGTTATACCGTGGTTTCCCTAGCAAGCAATGTTATACCGTGATTTCCCCGGCTAGCGATTTTTGCAGCATCTCCCTTACCTTCTGGTTGTCGTCGTATTTGCCTTGCAGATACATCAGCTTCGTCACCATCGCCTCCAC
>DBLF01000065.1:4344-6227 GCA_002297965.1 Candidatus Segatella papionis | reverse complement strand
TCCACGCTTCCTGTGAGGCACTGGCTGATGTTCACGATGTTTACGCCGCGGTGAGCCGCCTCGTCGAGCAGTCGCATCACCCAAGGTTGGTGAGGGGCGTTGCCCGAGCCGAAGGTACGCATCACGATGCCTCTAAGGTCGGGCGACTCCAGCACGTGGCGCACGATGCCATCCTGTATGCCAGGGAAAAGGCTGAACACGATGATGTTCGGGTCGAGCTTCAGATGGGGTGTCATCGGGCGCGAGAAGGCTGGGCGCAGGATGTGGTGGGTATGGTACTGGAAGTTGATGCCCACGTCGCACAGGTGCGGATAGTTGTACGACTCGAAGGCGTGGAATCCCTCGGCGTTTATCTTGATGGCGCGGTTGCCACGTATCAGCTTGCCGTTGAAGAAGATGCACACCTCTGGCACCATCGGGTGCCCGGCGATGTCCTTGGCAGATGCTATCTCGATGGCGGTCATCAGGTTCTCCTTGCCGTCGGTGCGCAGTTCGCCGATGGGCAGTTGGCTACCCGTCAGGATGACTGGCTTGGTAAGGTTTTCGAGCATAAAGGAGAGTGCGGAGGCGGTATATGCCATCGTGTCGGTGCCGTGCAGGATGACGAAGCCGTCGTAGTCGTCGTAGTTGTTGGCGATGAGGCTTACTATCTCCGCCCATCTCATCGGGTCCATGTCGCTGGAGTCGATGGGTGGGTCGAACTTTCTGACGTCGATGTGAGCCTCTATGAGTTGGAACTCAGGCATCGACTCCACCAGGTGGTTGAAGTCGAGTGGTTCGAGTGTGCCTGTCTCCGGGTCCTTTCCCATGCCGATGGTACCTCCGGTGTATATGATGAGAATCTTGGGTGTTGCCATTGTTTCTTTACATTGTGTTATTATATCGTTTGCAAAAGTAGTAAAAACATTTGTATCTGCAAAACATTTCGTCTGAAAATATAGTTGCCGATGTCAATGTGTTATATTTTATAGCTACAAAAGCGCTATATATAATAAGGTGTAAGTGAAGAATTGAAAAAATAATGCATTTTTATTCTTTTTTTTTCGCTTGTTACAAAAAGAAATGTTACTTTTGCACTCGATTTAATAAAAATACTAAGTTGTTATGGTAAAAATCACATTCCCAGACGGATCTGTTCGCGAGTACGAGCAGGGCGTTACTGGCTTGCAAATCGCCGAGAGCATCTCACCGGCTCTCGCTCGCAACGTTGTATCTTGCGGTGTCAATGGTGAGACAGTAGAGTTGAACCGTCCTATCAACGAGGACGCTAACGTAGAACTTTACAAGTTTGAGGATGAGCAGGGCAAGCATACCTTCTGGCATACATCAGCCCACTTGCTTGCAGAGGCTCTGCAGGAGCTTTACCCAGGCATTCAGTTTGGTTTCGGTCCAGCCGTGGAGAGTGGATTCTTCTACGACGTGATGCCAGCCAACGGCCAGGTAATCTCAGAGAACGATTTCCCTAAGATCGAGGCTAAGATGATGGAGCTTGCCAAGAAGAACGAGCCTGTGGTTCGCAAGGAGGTTTCCAAGGCCGACGCTTTGGCTGAGTTCAAGGCCGACGGTCAGGAGTACAAGTGCGAGCACATCGAGCAGGACTTGGAGGATGGTACCATCACCACATATACCCAGGGCAACTTCACCGACCTTTGCCGTGGCCCTCACTTGATGAACACGGGTCTTATCAAGGCCGTGAAGATTACGAGTGTGGCTGGTGCCTTCTGGCGTGGCGATGCCAAGCGCGAGCAGATGACTCGTATCTATGGTATCTCATTCCCTAAGAAGAAGATGCTCGACGAGTACTTGGTAGTGCTCGAGGAGGCTAAGAAGCGCGACCACCGCAAGATTGGCAAGGAGATGGAGCTCTTCATGTTCTCCGAGCG
>DBLF01000065.1:0-4337 GCA_002297965.1 Candidatus Segatella papionis | reverse complement strand
GTGGGCAAGGGTCTGCCTATCTGGTTGCCAAAGGGTACACAGTTGCGTCTCCGCCTTCAGGAGTTGCTCCGTGCCTTGCTGAAGCCATATAACTACCAGGAGGTCATCACTCCAGGTATCGGTGGCAAGAGCCTCTATGTTACTTCCGGTCACTATGCTCACTATGGCAAGGATGCTTTCCAGCCTATCCACACTCCAGAGGAGGACGAGGAGTATATGCTGAAGCCTATGAACTGCCCTCACCACTGCGAGGTGTATGCTCGTAAGCCACGCAGCTACAAGGATCTGCCTTTGCGTATCGCCGAGTTCGGTACCGTGTTCCGCTATGAGAAGAGCGGTGAGCTCCACGGATTGACTCGTGTGCGTACCTTTACTCAGGACGATGCCCACATCTTCGTTCGCCAGGATCAGGTGAAGAGCGAGTTCGAGAACGTAATCGACGTGATTCTGAAGGTGTTCAAGATCTTCGGCTTCGAGAACTACGAGGCTCAGATTTCTCTCCACGATCCTAAGGATACCGAGAAGTACATCGGTAGTGAGGAGATTTGGGCAGAGAGCGAGAACGCCATCCGCGAGGCTTGCAAGGAGAAGGGATTGGAGACCCGCGAGGAGGTTGGCGAGGCTGCCTTCTATGGTCCTAAGCTCGACTTCATGGTGAAGGATGCCATCGGCCGTCGCTGGCAGTTGGGTACCATCCAGGTGGATTACAACTTGCCTGAGCGTTTCAAGCTGGAATATACTGCCGAGGACAACTCCAAGAAGACTCCTGTGATGATTCACCGTGCGCCATTCGGTTCATTGGAGCGTTTCACAGCTGTGCTCATCGAGCATACCGCCGGTCACTTCCCATTGTGGTTGACTCCAGACCAGGTGGCTATTCTTCCTATCTCTGAGAAGTTTAATGAGTATGCCCAGAAGGTACGTCAGTATCTCGACAAGCAGGGCGTTCGTGCTCTCGTTGACGATCGCAACGAGAAGATTGGCCGCAAGATTCGCGACAACGAGTTGAAGCGTGTTCCTTACATGGTCATCGTAGGTGAGAAGGAGAGCGCCGAGGGCCTTGTTTCCATGCGTAAGCAGGGTGGTGGCGAGCAGGCTACCATGAAGATGGAAGAGTTCGCTCAGCGCATCAACGACGAGGTGAAGGAGCAGCTGAAGGCTGCCGAGGAGTAATTCCTCTCGCTTGATTGTTTAATCTCGCTTGATAATTTTATCTCTCGCAGATTTCGCAGATTTCGCAGATTTTTTGTGGGATTGCGGAGACTGCGGGGGATTTTTTTATTTTCGCAGATTTATTAGACCTGTTCGGTCAAAGGCTAGCGCCGTTGTGGATGGGGACATCTTTTTGATAGACGATGGGGAATTCTTCTGTTGGGAGGATGGGGACATTCATTTCGGTAGTTTAATTTTTTTATATATAAAAGCTTTTAAATTATATCGTATAACTTTTAATGCTGTGGTATGACTGAAAATGAAATATCCTACAAGATAGTGGGGGCTATATATAAGGTATATAATGCTTTAGGACCAGGGCTCCTGGAATCTGTGTATGAGACTGCTCTATGCTATCAGTTGCATAAAGAGGGTTTGCAGGTGCAGCGTCAGGTTAAACTTGATGTGGTCTATGATGGACATGTCCTTCCTTGTGATTTTCGCCTAGACTTAATGGTTGAAAACAAGGTGATTATAGAGCTAAAGTCAGTCTCGGAAATGAAGGATATTTATAAAAAACAGTTGCTTACTTATCTGCGATTGGCACATTTGAAATTAGGCATATTGGTTAATTTTAATACAATGAACATACGTGAGTCTATATGCCGTGTGGTTGACCACTTGTAATGCTTTCAACTTAAATCACTATGTTTTCCCCTAAATCTGCGAAATCCCGACCGAATAGGTCGAAATCTGCGGGATACTTACTTTATGAGCTTACTGAAAAGAAAAAATCTGCGAAATCTGCGAAATCTGCGAGAGATTTTTATGATGGAGGTCTAAAAATCAGAAAATCAGCTAGAAAAATAAAAAAATCTGCGAGATTTCTTGGTAGTTTCCCGAAAAAATCGTAACTTTGCAGCCGTTTAATCAAAAAACGTAGAATATATCGAATAGTTAATGAAAAATGACAAAATGAAAAATCAGTATCGCGTAAACGAACAGATACGCGTACGTGAAGTGAGAGTAGTAAGTGATGGCGGAGCAGAAGTGATGCCTACACGTAAAGCATTGGACTTGGCACGTCAGCAAGAGCTTGACCTAGTCGAGATTTCCCCTAATGCGCAACCACCAGTTTGCCGTATTGTTGACTATTCTAAATTCCTTTACCAGCAGAAGAAGCATGCTAAGGAAATGAAGCAGAAGCAGGTGAAGGTGGAGACCAAGGAAATCCGTTTCGGACCTCAGACCGACGAGCACGACTATCAGTTCAAGCTCAAACACGCCAAGGAATTCTTGAGCGAGGGCAACAAGGTTCGCGCCTACGTGTTCTTCCGCGGTCGCTCAATCCTCTTCAAGGAGCAGGGTGAGGTTCTCCTTCTCCGTTTCGCCAACGACTTGGAGGAAATCGGAAAGGTGGAGCAGATGCCTAAGCTTGAAGGCAAGAAGATGTTCCTCTATATGAGTCCAAAGAAGGCTGGCGTGGCAAAGAAGAGCCAGCAGAAGATGGACCGCGAGAAGCGTGAGGCCGAGGCCAAGGCTGCTGCCGACGCAGAGGCTGAGGCAAGAGCGGAGCAGAACGGCTTGCTCGCCAACGCCAAGGGAGGCGATGCCCTGAAGAAGCTAGTAGAAGAAAAAGATGCGTAACGCCCTGGTATATGCGTTGCCATCGCTATAATAAATAACAATTTAAAATTAAAAGTAAAAATGCCAAAAGTAAAGACTAATTCCGGCGCTAAGAAGAGATTCCGTTTCACCGGTACAGGTAAGATTAAGCGTCATCACGCTTATCACAGTCACATCTTGACTAAGAAGACAAAGAAGCAGAAGAGAAACCTCCTCGGCGAGACTCTCGTAGATCGTGCTAACTTGAAGCAGGTTCGCGACTTGCTCTGCCTCCGTTAAATTATTAACTTTTTAGTCGAACTTTTAAAGAAAAAAAATTATGCCAAGATCAGTAAATCACGTTGCATCTAAAGCAAAGAGAACAAAAATCTTGAAGCTCACTAAGGGTTACTATGGAGCTCGCAAGAATGTATGGACAGTAGCTAAGAACACTTGGGAGAAGGGTCTTACCTACGCTTATCGTGACCGTCGTAACAAGAAGCGCACATTCCGCGCATTGTGGATCCAGCGTATCAACGCTGCCGCTCGTATCGAGGGATTGAGCTACAGCCAGTTGATGGGTGCTCTTCACAAGGCAGGTATCGAGATCAACCGTAAGGTTCTTGCCGACCTCGCTGTTAACAGCCCTGAGGCTTTCAAGGCTATCGTTGCTAAGGTGAAGTAATTAGGCTGAAAATCCAGCGTTCATGTCGCTGCATAGCGCATGAACCTCTAGATTTCGAAAAGATTTGAGAGAGATTGCTCTTGCTCGACTTCGTGTCGGGTGAAGGCAATCTCTCTTTTTTTTCTAACTTTTTTGCATTTTTTGAATTAAATATTTGGTGGTTTCGTGTTTTTGTCGTAATTTTGCCTTGTCAATATAAAGCGTGAGTTATGGGAAGATTCATCAACCCTTTTACTGACTGGGGATTCAAGCGACTTTTCGGTCAGGAATTTAGTAAAGAACTGTTAATCAGTTTTCTTAATGACTTGCTGGACGGTGAGGTTAAGATAACCAATGTTATCTTTAAGGACAAGGAGCGATTGGGACCTACACGAGACCAGCGAGGTTTGATATATGATGTCTATTGCGAGACCGACGAGGGTAAGCGATTCATCTTGGAAATGCAGAACAAGTGGCAGCCTTACTTCTTTGATCGTTCTATCTGTTATGCCAGTAGAAGTATATTGGAGCAGGTAGAGAGAAGCAAGACAGAAAAGGAAGGCGCTTATCTTTTTTTGCCGGTCTATACTGTTTGTTTCTTGAATTATAGGCAGAGAGAGGATGGTTTTACCAAGTTTAGAACTGATATAGTCTTGGCCGATAAGGAAGATGGTACGATAGCTTCTGATAAGCTTCGCTTTATCTATTTGGCAATGCCTCTTTTTGATAAGGAGGTGGATGAGTGTGTTACTGATTTTGATAAATGGATTTATGTACTAAAGCATATGGAAGCATTAAGCAGAATGCCGTTTACGGCGCAGAAAGACGTTTTCAAGCAATTGGAGGAGTATGCTGATATTCATCATCTCAACAAGAAGGAAGATGAGGCTTATCAGAACAGCCTTTGGGTGGCTCG
>DBLF01000118.1:20232-26919 GCA_002297965.1 Candidatus Segatella papionis | reverse complement strand
CGTCGATGCGGCTGTTGCGTCCCTTGTAGTCGAAGACATACTTGCGGCTCGACCCATAGTTGGCTATCGAGCGGACGGTTGCCGCCAGACGTTCATCGTCGGTGGTCACGGCCCCCGCATCGCCCAAGGCCCCTAAGTTCTTGCCGGGATAGAAGCTGTGGCCGGCGGCGTCGCCCAGGCTGCCCGTGCGCTTGTCGCGGTAGAGACATCCGTGGGCCTGTGCATTGTCCTCCACCAGTTTCATTCCGTACAGGTGGCAGAGGGCGCCTATCCGTTCGGTGTAGGCGCAGCGTCCGTAGAGATGCACCAGCAGGATGGCCCTGGTGTGGGGCGTGACGGCCGCCTCTATCAGCGAGTCGTCTATCTGGAAGGTGTCTATCCGTGGCTCCACCAAGACCGGTTTCAGCCCGTTTTCCGTGATGGCCAGGATAGAGGCGATATACGTGTTGGCCGGGACAATCACCTCGTCGCCCGGCTGCATCTCTCCCATTTCGATGTAGGCCCGGAAGATGAGTGTCAGCGCGTCCAGACCGTTGCCGCACCCTACACAGTGGCGGGTGCCGATAAACTGGGCGTAGTCGGCCTCGAAGGCCTTGACCTGTTCGCCCTGCAGGTACCAGCCACTGTCTACGACCCGGTTTACCGCCTCATGTATCTCGTCGGCGTGGCTGGCCGTCACGGCCTGTAGGTTGAGATACTGTATCATAGCAGTTCGGGCAGTTGGTACAACTTGATTCCGTTGCTTCCCTTGATGAGGATATAGTGGTCTTGTGGCGTGCCTTCCTCCCGGAGAGCCTGCTTTACCTCCTCCACATCGTGGAATTTGCGGAAGGGGCTATCGGTCTTGGCAAACTCCTCGCCCACCAGCCAAGTATTGGTCAGTCCGGCCTCCTGGAGAAAGTCAACAATGTGCTGGTGCTCCTCGCCGCTTACGGCTCCCAGTTCGCGCATGTCGCCGAGGATGGCCATTTTGTGGCCTACCTTCATGTCGCGGAAATTCTTCAGGGCAGCCATCATGCTGGTAGGGTTGGCGTTGTAGGCGTCCACCACCAACTTGTTGTGGACGGTCTCCTCTAACTGAGAACGGTTGTTGCTTGGGATATAGTTTTCGAGCGCATGGCCTATCTGCTGAGGCTTCACGTTGAAGTGAAGACCGATGGTGATGGCGGCAAGCATATTGTCGATGTTGTAAGAGCCGATGAGATGGGTCTGCACCTCATGCCATTCCATGCCTTCCTTGCGCCAACGGAACTTGAGGAATGGGGCGCAAGAGATGACCTCGCCCCAAACATCACAGTTCTCGTCTTTGCCGTAGGTGATGAGGCGATTGATATTGCGTTCCTCAGCCATCTGCATCAAGTGTTCGTTGTCGGCATTGATGAATATAAGGGCATCATGGGCAGAAAGGAAATCATATAGTTCGCCCTTGGTCTTCTTCACTCCCTCGAAACTACCGAAACCTTGCAGGTGGGCACGCCCTACGTTGGTAATCATACCACAGGTAGGTTCCACATACTCCACCAGTTTCTTGATGTCGCCAGGGTGGGAGGCTCCCATCTCTACGACGGCAATCTCATGCTCTGGAGCAAGACGGAAGAGGGTTTTAGGCACGCCCACGTCATTATTGAAGTTGCCCTGAGTAAACATCACGTTGTACTTTTCGCCGAGCACGGCTGAGACCAACTCCTTGGTCGTAGTCTTGCCGTTGGTGCCAGTGATGCCCACCACTGGGATGTCGAAGTGGCGGCGATGCTCACGAGCCAACTCCTTGAAGGTGGTGAGGCAGTCGTCCACGAGGATGTATCGCTCGTCGCCCTCCTTGGCATACTCCTTTTCATCCACAATCACGTAGGCACAGCCTTTCTCCAAAGCCATGTCGGCAAACTTGTTGCCATCAAACGATGCACCCTTCAAAGCCAGGAAGATGCTGCCCGCTGGGCAGTCGCGGCTATCGGTGGTAATCACCGGGTGCGCTTGGTAAATCTGATAGAGTTCTGAAATGTCCATAGTCTGTAACTATATTCTTTGTATTTTGAATGCAAAAGTAATCTAAAATGTGGACATAACAAACGATTTTTCCCAAAAAATGATGTTATCTCGAATATTATTTCTAAATTTGCAGAAAATATGCAGCACTCGGCAATATGAAAGTAAACTTTCATTGTGCTCGTTTGCGATATTTTTGTAGAAAATTAATCAAGGAAGCAAGATCGTAATGGGTGTCAGAGATGAAAAAGATAAAACGAAACTAAGGAAGGAAAAGTTGGCAGGCTATTTCTATAACTTGTCCCAGTTGACGTTTACGGGAACTGGGGTAGGTGGCATTGCGCCAATTCTTCAAGGTGAGTTTGGTACGAAAAATTATTTGGTAATTATGTTTGGCACGATAATGACTGTATTGTTCGCAAGTATTGCCAATCGAATCTTAAAATATTAGGTTATGGAAGTTTATAATGGATTATTGTTTTTCTTTGGATTGGGAACAATTATAGCTGGGACATTCTTGGCTTGGACATATACCAAACCTGGCAAGAAATGGTTAAAGGAACTATAACCCGATGGAATATACAATTAATATAAAGGGGCGCTTGATGGATTTGGGTACCCCTCAGGTGATGGGCATCCTGAACGTAACGCCCGATAGTTTCTACTCTGGCAGTAGAAAACAGACTGAAAAGGAGATAGCCGATAGGGCTAACCAAATCATAGAAGAAGGTGGAAGCATCATTGATGTGGGCGCTTTCTCCACTCGCCCCGGTGCCGATGAGGTATCGGAGGAGGAGGAAGGAAGACGCTTGAAGTTTGCGCTCGGCATCGTTCGCCGTGAGCAACCCGACGCTGCCATCTCCGTGGATACCTATCGCCCAACTTTGGCACGCAAGTGCATCGAGGAGTGGGGAGCCGACATCATCAACGATGTATCGGAAGGTGGAATCACGGGCATCGCCAATGTGCCTTTGGAACAAAGACATGAGGAATATCCTGAGATGTTCCGATTGGTGGGCGAACTGAAGGTACCTTATATCTTGATGTCGGTGCAGCCAACACTGAAAACGATGATGATAGGTTTTGCCAAGGAAGTGCAGCAGTTGCGTGACCTCGGAGCGAAAGACATCATCCTCGACCCAGGCTTCGGCTTCGGCAAGAATCTCATCCAGAACTATCAGATATATAATGAGATGGAGAAACTCAACGTGATGGAACTCCCTGTGCTAGTGGGTATCTCTCGCAAGAGTATGATATACAAGTTGCTAGACGGCGATGCCACCTCATCGCTCAATGGAACTACCGTGCTCGACACCATCGCTCTGATGAAGGGTGCCAGCATCCTCCGTGTCCACGATGTGAAGGAAGCTGCCGAGGCGGTAAAAATAGTAGAAGCAATGGTTGATAAGGACTAAGCATAAAAGCTAATTATTAAGCATAAAAGCTAAATGTTAAGCATAAAGCTAATGTCCCTTAACTTCCCTCAAACTTCTCTTAACTTCAATAAATTCCCAAACAAATGATTGAATTTGGAATAAAAGATGCCTTAGACATCCTCTTGGTAGCCTCGTTGCTGTTCTATGTGTATCGTCTGATGAAGGAATCTCGCTCACTGAACATCTTCGTGGGCATCATGCTCTTCGTGCTCATCTGGCTCTTTGTGAGTCAGGTGCTGGAAATGCGCTTGTTGGGTTCGATACTCGACAAGTTGGTGAGCGTGGGAGTCATCGCCCTCATCGTCATCTTCCAGGAAGACATCCGCAGATTCCTCTATGAGATAGGTTCGCAGAAAGGCATGCGCCGACTGGTTCGCTTCTTCCACTCCAGCAAGGAGAGTCAGAAGGAAGCCAACAAGGAGACCATCATGCCGATCGTGATGGCTTGCATGAGCATGGCGAAGAAATATGTGGGTGCCCTCATCGTCATCGAACGAGGTGTGCCTCTGAAAGACATCATGGATACGGGCGAGGAGATTGATGCCAAGATCAACCAAAGGTTGATAGAGAACATCTTCTTCAAGAACTCGCCGCTCCACGATGGCGCTATGGTGATAAGCAACAAGCGCATTATGGCGGCAGGTTGCATCCTGCCTGTGAGTCACAACCTCGACATCCCGAAGGAACTGGGTCTTCGCCATCGTGCCGCCCTGGGTATCTCGCAGAGCAGCGATGCCATCGCCGTCATCGTATCAGAGGAGACGGGACGAATCAGTGTCGCCATCAAGGGTGAGTTCAAACTCCGCCTCTCCGCCGAGGAACTGGAGAGCATCTTGACACAAGAAATGATTTAAGTGAAGAGTGAAGAAGGTTTCCTTCTTCACTTTTTTCTTTTCGTAAACCTTTACGAAAAAGAATATCTTTCGATTTAGCTTTTTTTACACAATATAATAAGGTGTATTTGAAAGAATTTGTGTACTTTTGCAAAGTCGATGTGACAAAAAGGCTGAAAACAAACAATTCTAGCCTTCCACTTTGACAATCTACTTAGGACAACAAAAATTATTAAATAAAAAGATAAAATGGATTTATTACAGCAAATCGTAGCTCGCGCTAAAGCAGACAAGCAGCGCATCGTGCTCCCTGAAGCAGAAGAGGAGCGTACTTTGAAAGCAGCCGATAAAGTTTTGGCTGATAATCTCGCAGACATCATCCTCATCGGTAACCCTGCCAACATTAAGAATCTCGCTGCACAGTGGGGTCTTAACAACATCGACAAGGCTACTATCGTTGATCCACAAAACAACCCTAAGACTGAGGAGTATGCTGAGAAGCTCGCCGAACTTCGCAAGAAGAAGGGCATGACTGTAGAGCAGGCTCGTGAACTCGTAACCAAGAACAACCTCTACCTCGGTTGCATGATTATCAAGACTGAGGGTGCCGATGGTCAGATCTCAGGTGCATTGAGCACAACTGGCGATACACTTCGTCCAGCTCTTCAGATTATCAAGTGTGCTCCTGGCGTAAGTTGCGTCAGCGGTGCTATGTTGCTCATCTCTAACGAGAAGCAGTATGGTCAGGATGGTGTTGTGGTAATGGGTGACGTTGCTGTAACTCCTAACCCAACAGCCGACCAGTTGGCTCAGATTGCTTATACTACCGCTCATACAGCCAAGGCTGTGGCTGGTATCGCCGACCCAACTATCGCAATGTTGAGCTTCTCTACCAAGGGTAGTGCAAAGGATGCCATCGACAAGGCTACTGGCAAGAGCGTTTACATCATCGACAAGGTGACAGATGCGGTAAAGATTGCCAAGGAGAAATATCCAGAGCTTCACCTCGATGGTGAGCTTCAGGCTGATGCAGCCCTCGTTCCTGAGGTTGCTGCCAAGAAGGCTCCGGGTTCTGACGTAGCAGGTAAGGCAAACGTATTGGTAGTGCCTAACCTTGAGGTTGGTAACATCGGTTACAAGCTCGTTCAGCGCTTGGGTGGTGCTATCGCCATCGGTCCTATCCTCCAGGGTATCGCTCGCCCAGTGAACGACCTCTCTCGTGGTTGCTCTGTTGACGACATCTACTACATGGTAGCTATCACAGCTTGCCAGGCACAGGATGCAAAGAAGGCTGAGTAAATCTCTCGCAGATTTCGTAGATAACGCAGAATTGAGGGCGTTATGCCCTTGTTCTGCAAGTAAACATTAAACATTAAAAAGTAAAAAAACGAAATGAAAGTATTGGTTCTGAACTGTGGTAGTTCATCTATCAAGTACAAATTATATAATATGGACGATGAGTCAGTTTTGGCTCAGGGTGGTGTAGAGCGTATCGGTCTTGATAACGCATTCATCAAGGTGAAGTTGCCTAATGGCGAGAAGAAGCAGATTA
Source organism: Candidatus Segatella papionis (assembly GCA_002297965.1). Lineage (GTDB taxonomy): Bacteria > Bacteroidota > Bacteroidia > Bacteroidales > Bacteroidaceae > Prevotella > Prevotella papionis. Next base: position 21,112 of record DBLF01000118.1, on the reverse strand, counting down.
TGCACGATATGCCTGACCACAAGGAAGGCGTGAACTTCGTGTTCAAGTGCTTGCTCGACCCAGAGATTGGTGCCATCAAGGATTTGAAGGAAATCGACGCTGTAGGACACCGTGTCGTACAGGGTGGCGATAAGTTCAAGGAGAGCGTTATCGTTGACAAGAGCGTAGAGGATGGTATCGAGGAACTTTGTGACCTCGCTCCTGTTCACAACGCAGGTCACTTGAAGGGTATCCGTGCCGTTGACTCTTTGATGCCAGGTACTCCACAGGTTTGCGTATTCGACAACGCATTCCATAGCACTATGCCAGACTACGCTTACCTCTATGCAATCCCTTACGAGTTGTACGAGAAGTATCACGTACGTCGTTATGGTTTCCACGGAACATCTCACCGCTACGTTTCTAAGCGTGTTTGTGAGATTCTCGGTCTCGACTATAACAACTCTAAGATCATCACTTGCCACATCGGTAACGGTGGTTCTGTTGCTGCCGTCTTGAATGGCAAGGTTTTGGATACCTCTATGGGCTTGACTCCATTGGCAGGTTTGATGATGGGCTCTCGTTGCGGTGACATCGACGCTTCTGCTGTTACATACTTGATGGAGAAGTTGAACATGAAGCCACAGGAGATGGCTGACTTCTTGAACAAGAAGAGCGGTGTGCTCGGTATCACAGGCATCTCTTCAGATATGCGTGATGTAGAGAAGGCTGCCAATGAGGGCAACGAGAAGGCTCAGTTGGCTCTTCGCATGTACGAGTATCGCATCAAGAAGTACATCGGTGCTTACACAGCTGCCATGGGTGGCGTAGATGCCATCGTATTCACTGCTGGTGTTGGTGAGAACCAGACCGACCTCCGTGAGGAGGCTTGCAAGAACTT
>DBLF01000118.1:3771-20224 GCA_002297965.1 Candidatus Segatella papionis | reverse complement strand
GAGTATCTTGGCATCAAGATCAACAAGGAAGTGAACGACAAGATTCACGGCGAGGAGGCTATCATCTCTACCGACGACAGCAAGGTGAAGGTAGTGGTAGTTCCTACCGACGAGGAGATTGTTATCGCACGCGATACAATGCACTTGGTTACTAAAAAGTAATTCTATATATATTTGGAGTTAAGGAGTTAAAGGAAGTTAAGGAGTTAAGACAATAGTCTTTATAGGATAAATGTTGGTTGAATGACCATATAATATTTGTCTTAACTCCTTTAACTCCATAACTCCTTAACTCTTTTTTAAAAACAGTATCAACATGAGAACAAAGATTGTAACTTTCGGAGAAATATTGCTTAGAATCTCTAAGCCTGGTTATCAACGTTTATTCCAAGGCCATCGTATGGAGGGCAACTATGGGGGAAGTGAGGCGAATGTCGCTGTCTCCTTGGCTTATTTGGGCGACAATGTGGAATATGTTACCCGTGTGCCTTATGGCGAGATGGGACAGGCGGCGCTGATGCATCTCAGGGAGTATGGTCTGAATGTTTCTCATGTGGTGCGTGGCGGTGACCGCCTCGGTACTTATTATTTCGAGGAGGCTGTGGCGATGCGCAACTCCCGTGTCATCTACGACCGCAAGAACTCTTCGTTCTATACCTTGAAACGTGGCATGGTGAAATGGGAGAAAGTGCTGGCTGATGCTGCCGTGTTCCATTGTTCGGGTATCACTTGTGCCATCAGTCGTGATGCAATGGAATCTACCATGGATGCCATCCAGTTGGCTGTTAGGGATGGCTTGACCATTGCCTCCGACATCAATTATCGCAAGAATCTCTGGGGATATGGCTTGGAGCCACACGATGTGCTCTTCCAGATGATGCAATATAGCGACATCATCTTTGGCGACCAGAACGAGTGGGAGGTGGCAAGTGGTGTGCCTCATATTCCTTTCGAGGCATTGGATGAAAACTATGAGATAGACAAGGATGCTTACTTGGCTTACTTCCGCAAGATGCACAAGCTCTTCCCGAAGTGTAAGAAGATGGTGATGGCAGTGCGCAACCAGATAGCCAGCAGTCATCACACGTTGGGCGGCTTGCTCTATGATGCAGTGGAGGATAAGCTCTATACCTCTAGGATCTACGATATTCAGCCGATTATCGACCCAATGGGTGTAGGTGATGCCTTTGTCGCCGCTTATATCCATGCACATCAGAAGTGGGGCGATGAAAACCAGCATTGCTTGGACTTTTCATTATCGGCTAGTGCCATCAAGAACACGATACCAGGTGACCAGAACTTGGTAACAGAAGAGGAAATCATCAATAACATGACTTCTTCGGGTGGACGTATCCAGCGATAATGATAACGACAAAGGGCAGCCGTGTTTGGCTGCCCTTTGTTGTTATCATTATTTATGGCTGACTTTCGCCTTCCACATATTCTTCCATGAACATGTGCTCGCCATCGAACACGGCATAGGTGAACTGCCATATCCAGTCGCCGAGAATCATCATGCGAGTCTTTTTGCTCAGCATGAGGTCTAACTCGATGTGGCGATGACCGAACATGAAGTAGTCGATGTCCTTGTGGTTCTGCATATATTGCTTGGCGAAGCGCACCAAGAACTCTTTCTTTTCGCCCATATATGGCTCTTCCTTGCCGTCGGCACGCTTCAAGCGGCTATGCTTTGCCCAGTTCAATCCCAGTGCCATTCCCCAACGAGGATGGATGGCATTAAGCAAACGCTGGCAAGTGCGGTCGTGGAACATCGCCTTCAAGAACTTGAACTTCTTGTCGGGATCGCCTAATCCATCGCCATGTGCCAAGAAAAATACCTTGTCGTATATCTCTACGGTCTGAGGTTTATGATGCACGATGACACCACATTCTTCCTCCAAGTATCCGTAAGTCCAAAGATCATGATTGCCAGTGAAGAAATGCACCTCCACGCCCATGTCGGTCAACTCGGAGAGTTTGCCCAAAAAACGGGTATAGCCTTTGGGTACCACATATTTATATTCGTTCCAAAAGTCGAACATGTCGCCCAATAGGTAGATGGCGGCAGCCTTGTTCTTGATGCTGTCCAAGAAACGAACCAAGCGTCGTTCTTGCATCCTTGCATGAGGAATGGCAAGTGAACCTAGATGGGCATCGGAAAGAAAATATACATTTTTCATACGCGGAACGTTTGAAAGTTAAAGAAGGAAAACTCCTAGGAGCGTCCCTATGTTAGATTTGTTAAAGCTGTCAACTTTTGTCGTTGTCCTTAGCGCTAATGCTTGCGCTTTATTCGGCAATATATAGCTTACTCGAAACCGAGTTCTACACGGGCCTCTTCGCTCATCATACTCTGGTCCCAAGCTGGCTCGAACACGAGGTTGACGTTGGCAGATTTCACACCTTCCACGCTATCCACCTTGGTGCGAACGTCTTCCAGAATGAAGTCGGCGGCAGGGCAGGAAGGGGCGGTGAAGGTCATGTCGATATCTACGTTGCCATCGTCCTTCACATCAATCTTGTAAATCATACCGAGGTCCCAAATGTTGACAGGAATCTCTGGGTCGTAAACGGTCTTGAGCACATCTACGATCTTTTCTTCTATCTTAGTCTTTTCTTCTTGTGTCATTGTTTTATTTGTTTTTGACTACAAAGATAATGTAAAAAGGGGACAATACAAAAAGAAAAGCTGCTTTTTTTCGTTTCAATTGCCTAATACACCATATTTAGACAGTAATTTACTCAAATTCTATTTAGTTATGATAGGTTCTGTCATATTCTGATCCTTCCACCTTGATACCTCCCTTTTTATAGTTTGCCCTTGTCGTGATACGAATAGAAGGCTCCATCGGTGATGATGACGTGGTCCATGAAGAAGAGTCGCATCAGTTCGCAAGCCTTGGCTATCTGGTGGGTGAGCAGGTCGTCTGCCTTGCTAGGTTGTGGACTGTTGCTGGGATGGTTGTGGCAGAAGGCGATGATGGTGGCGTTGTTGAGTACGGCTTCCTTGATGAGCAGACGAATATCGACGGCAGTCTCTGTGATACCGCCATTCGAGATACAGGTAGCCTTGATGAGCTTGAAGTTTTGGTTCATCATCAAGAGCCAAGCTTCCTCACGGTCGAGGTCTTGCATCTTGGGGAGCATGTAGTTGTAGATGGCTAGGCTGGAGCCTAGGTCGGGGCGTGTGCCTATTTTGTCGAGGGCACGTCGCTTGCCCAGTTCGCAAGCGGCAAGGATGGTGATGGCTTTGGCTGGACCCATACCTTTGTAGCGGGTCAAGTCTTTGATGGTCATCTTACCTAATGTATTGAGGTTGTTGTCGCAATCTCGCAGAATATGCTTCATGAGATCTACGGCACTTTCGTCTGTAGAACCTGAACCTATGAGAATACCTAAAAGCTCGGCATTGGATAATGCAGAGGCTCCCAGGCGCTCTAGTTTCTCACGAGGCTTGTCTTCCTCTGCCCATTGGGATATGGAAAGCTTCTCACTCATAGTTTAATTTTTTGGGGGATGAAATGGAGAAGTAAGAAAAGAAGGAAACAGTCCGTTGTTGGTGTTGGGTGGAACATCGGACATTGTTTCTTTGATTCTTGTTTCTATTTATAGAATGTCTTGTCGTATGCACTGAATTCGTTCTGTCCGAGCACGCATCTCTTCCACCAAGCAGAGAGGAAACCGCAGCCATAACCCATCAGCTGGGTAAATGCGGCACGGATGCTGAGCAAGCCTATCTTCACGCTATGGTTTACCTTGGCGCTGTCGATGAATAGCGCCACTGTGTAAAGGAGAATGAAGAAGAGACCGATGCAACCTAGTGCTTCCATCGCATACCCTAAGATAGGGAATACGTGGACGGTGCCTAGCATGTAAGGCAAAAATCCGAAGAAGAGCAGCAGGAGCGTGCCGATGACTCCCACGGTGAAGACCATAGGAAGGAGATGCACGAGCTTAAGACTCTCTGGATATTTCTTGAAGAGATTGATGCGGGCGATGCCACTGTTATAGACTTGTCGCCAGAACTTGCGGAAGTCGGTGCGACGCTTGTGCCATACCCATGCCTCTGGGAACAGACGGCATTTGCAACCTGCCTTGAAGATGCGGATGGAGAAATCGATGTCCTCACCGAAGCGCATATTGGAAAAACCATTCAACTTGAGGTAAACATCCCTTCGGATGCCCATGTTGAATGAACGAGGATAGAACTTATCCATCTTCTTCTTTCCGCCACGGATGCCACCTGTGGTGAAGAAGGAAGTCATAGAATAAGAAATGGCTTTCTGCGTGTCGGTGAATGAGGAATGCGCCTTGTCGGGACCGCCGAACGCATCGGCAGGCTCACGGCTCAACTCGTCGCTCACAGCCTTCAGATAGCCTTCTGGCAAGACCACGTCGCTGTCGAGTATCAACAGATACTCTCCCTTGGCACGCTCGGCGCCATAGTTGCGACTCTGACCAGGACCAGAGTTCTCCTTGTAGTAATAATGTATGTGCATCATGCTCTCATATCGTTTGCAGACATCCTCGCAAGGCTTTTGCGAGCCATCCTCCACGATGACTACCTCGAAGTCTTTCTCCGATTGATGGGTGAGACTCTCCAAGAGTTCGTCCACTTCGTCGGGACGGTTGAAAACAGGTACGATGATGGAATACTTCATTATAAAACTATTAAGGAGGTAAAAGCTCGGCATGAAAGATGCCGAGCGTAAAATTTCAAAAGAATCGAAGCAAACGAATTACTCGCTTACACGACCGAGGTAGCTACCGTCGCGAGTGTCAACCTGGATGGTCTCGCCCTCGTTAACGAACAAAGGAACACGAACCTCAGCACCAGTCTCCAAAGTAGCTGGCTTAGTAGCGTTGGTAGCAGTGTTACCCTTCACACCTGGCTCAGAGTGAGTAATCTTCAATGTTGTCTTAGCTGGCATCTCGGCCAAGAGGATAGTGCCATCAGAAGTATCGGTAACAACCTCAACAACATCACCTTCCTTCATGTACTGACCGCCAGTAACGTTCTCCTTAGCGATAGGCACCTGCTCGAAAGTCTCCTGGTTCATGAAGATGCAACCAGTAGCGTCCTCGTAGAGGTACTGGTAAGGACGGCGCTCAACGCGAACATCCTCCAACTTGAAACCAACCTGGAATGTACGCTCCAACACACGACCGTCGGCAACATTCTTCAACTTAGTGTTCATAACAGTGTTACCTTTACCTGGCTTTCTGTGCTGAAAGTCGATGCAAACCCATACCTTGCCATCCATGCGGATGCAAGTACCAATCTTAATTTCCTGTGAATTAATCATTTCTTGTTTATCTTGAATGTTATTATATTATTCTTGAAATCGGGTGCAAAGTTACGGCAAAATGCTGAAAAATCAAAGGAAAAATCGAAAAAAACATAAATATTTAAGCTAAATTTGGTAGTTTTCTTGGTTATTTCAGAAAATATGCGTAATTTTGCAGCCCAAAAAGGGCGTATTTTGCACTTTTGTGAAGAATTATAAATTAAAAAATAAATAAGAAAAAATGAAAAGAACATTTCAGCCTCACAATCGTCGTCGCGTGAACAAGCATGGTTTCCGTGAGCGTATGGCAACAAAGAATGGTCGTCGCGTATTGGCTTCTCGCCGTGCTCATGGCCGTAAGAAGTTAACTGTATCTGACGAGCACCACGGAAAGTAATTTTCCGCTAAGGGTTTCGTCGGCATTGACGATGACATTAAAAGCAGCAAGGAGGATTTCTTTGCTGCTTTTTGTGTTTTTATACGCATAAGATGAGGTTTTGTAGGCTTTCAGAGTGAAAAAGTCCTTTTTTCTTTTTGTATTGTCTTCGATTATTCCTATCTTTGCACCAAAAATAACAATATGACTTCATCTGAGTTTATAAATAAGTTTAAGAGTAAGTATCTTTGGGGCAATTTGGGTGCCATGTTCTTGGTACTCGTGTTGCTCTGTGTCGGTGTCAAGTTTGGCATTGATATCTATACCCATCATGGTGAGGCCATCCGTGTGCCTGACATCCGTTACAAGAACATCGATGATGCCACCCGCATCTTGGATGATGCAGGATTGGAAATTGTGGTGACAGACACGGGATATGTGCGTTCCTTGCCTCCTGACGTCATCTTGGAGCAGACACCGGCATTTGGAGAAATGGTAAAGTCGGGGCATATCATCTATGTGACCATCAACTCCGACCATTCTCCACGTATCACCATACCTGATGTCATCGACAATTGCTCATTGCGTGAGGCAATGGCCAAGCTTACGGCAATGGGCTTCAAGCTGGGGGCACCGCAGTATGTGCCTGGTGAGGAAGATTGGGTATATGGAATCCTCGTGAAAGGCAGACATGTGGTGGCTGGTGATAAGGTGTCGGTTGACGATGTCCTCATTATACAAGTAGGTAATGGACAGCGTGATGCTTCCGATTCCATCGATATGGTGGATCCTGTTTATCAAGGTCATGACGACGTGATGGAAGGTGAGGGTGACGGCTCTGAAAGTGGTGGCGATGTGGATAACTTCGAGGTAGTTCCTGGGACGGAACCGACAGAGACGTCTCCTTCGCAGCATGAACATAGCCACCAACAGAACGAGGTGGTAGAGTAATTTGATAATGAAGAATTGATAATGAAGAATTAATAATGAGATTTCTCAACTATATATATAATAAGGTATATGCTCCTGTGGAGGATGACTTTGGCTTTGATGATGCTGGAGACATCGAGGAACTTGATGATATGGAAGAAGAGGCTGGTGGCTCAGTTTCTGAGATTAATGCTTCTGATGGCGATGGCTCGCTCTACGAGCACTGGAAAGTGCAGGTGGATGCCAATCAAGACCCGGTTCGCATCGACAAGTATCTGGCTGACAAGATGGCTTATCAGAGTCGTAACCGCATTCAGCAGGCTGCCGATGCCGGCTTCATCCATGTGAACGGCAAGGCGGTGAAGAGCAATTACAAGGTGCGCCCTAACGACATCGTAACATTGATGCTCGACCGCCCCCGCCACGAGACAACCATCAAACCTGAGGAAATACCCATCAACGTGGTGTATGAGGATGACCAGCTGATGGTGGTCAACAAGGCGGCTGGAATGGTGGTTCATCCAGGTGCTGGCAATTTCCATGGCACGCTTATTCAGGCTGTGGCTTGGCATTTAAGAGATTTGCCGGAGTTTGATGCCAATGACCCAGAGGTAGGCTTGGTGCATCGTATAGATAAGGATACGTCTGGATTACTAGTAGTGGCGAAGACTCCAGATGCCAAGACGGCACTTAGCAGACAGTTCTTCCACAAGACCACCCATCGCAGTTACAACGCATTGGTGTGGGGCAACATCGTGGAAGACGAGGGGCGAATCGAAGGTAATATCGGAAGAGACCCAAAGAATCGTCTTCGCATGAAGGTGTTCGACCCAGATAGTGGTATCGGCAAGAGTGCGGTTACCCACTATAGGGTGTTGGAACGCTTCGGTTACACCACTTTGGTGCAATGTATCTTGGAGACTGGTCGTACCCATCAGATTCGTGCCCACATGAAGCACATCGGTCATCCGCTCTTCATGGATGAGACCTATGGTGGAGCAGAGATCCTGAGAGGCCAGCGTAGCAGCAGTTACAAGGCTTTTATCCAAAACTGCTTCAAGATTTGTCCTCGTCAGGCTCTCCATGCCAAAACCCTCGGTTTTGTGCATCCTGCCACCAAAGAGCAGATGGACTTCGATAGTGAGTGGCCAGATGATTTCCGCCAGCTGATAGAGAAGTGGTGCGGCTTCATCTCCGGCACCACCCAAGATACTTTCAGGGTGCAGTAAGCCTCACGTGAACTTCTAAGATACAATAGGGGAAAACGTGATGTCCTGCCTTATATCATAAAACGAACAAGAAATTAAAAACAGATAGTAATTATGGAAAATAGCAAGAGAACGATAGCCATCGTATGCGGTGGCGATTCTTCTGAGCACGACGTATCATTGCGCTCAGGTCAGGGTTTGTACTCTTTCTTCGACAAAGAGCGCTATAACATCTACCTCGTCGATGTAAAAGGCACCGACTGGCACGTAGCTTTCGATAACGGCGAGACTGCCGACATCGACAAGAATGACTTTTCTTTTGTGATGAATGGCAAACGTCAGTATTTCGACTATGCTTACATCACTATCCACGGACAGCCTGGTGAGAACGGTGTGATGCAGGGTTACTTTGACCTCATCCACTTGCCTTACTCTACCAGCGGTGTACTCGTTGAGGCGATGACCTTCGACAAGTATGTGCTCAACAACTATCTTCGTGGTTTCGGCATCAATGTGGCAGACAGCATCTTGCTTCGTCGTGGCGAACAGTATGACGAGGAAGCTATCGCCAAGCGTTTGGGCATGCCTTGCTTTGTGAAGCCAGCTGCCGATGGCAGTAGCTTCGGTGTGAGCAAGGTGAAGAACGCCGACCAGTTGGCACCAGCCCTCCGCGTGGCTTTCATGGAGGCTGAGGAGGCAATGGTTGAGGCTTATATGCAGGGAACCGAGATCTCACAGGGCATCTACAAAACTCGTGAGAAGAGCGTGGTGTTCCCAGCTACCGAGGTGGTTACTAAGAACGAGTTCTTCGACTATGATGCTAAGTACAATGGTCAGGTGCAGGAAATCACTCCAGCCCGTCTCGCTCCAGAGACCGCAGCCGAGGTTGCCAAGACCACTTCTCGCATCTACGACATCCTCCATGCCAACGGCATCATCCGTATCGACTATATCATCACTAAGGATGAGAACGGCAAGGACAAGGTGAATATGTTGGAAATCAACACCACCCCAGGTATGACTCCTACCAGCTTCATCCCTCAGCAGGTACGTGCTGCTGGCCTCGACATCAAGGAGGTGCTCAGCGACATCGTAGAGAATCAATTCTAAAATTCATCATTTTATATGGTTCTGCGTCTTTGCGCAGAACCATATATATATAAAAGGTAAAACTATGAAGATTCCTCAAGAATTTGATACCATTCGCCCTTGGGAGCCAGAAGACCTTCCCGAGGTGTTCGATCGTTTGCTTTCAAACGATCAGTTCAAGCAAGTGCTTGCTTATCTCTATCCACAGGTTCCTTTCGAGATGATAGCCCAGAAGTTGAAGGCTTGCAAGACGAATCTCGATTTCCAGTTGGCTTTCGCCTATGATTTCGTGCATGGCATCTTGAAGAAGGCTGCCACGGGATGCGAGATGGATTGCTCGGCAATCGACAACACTCGCAACTATACTTTCATCAGCAATCATCGTGACATCGTTCTCGACTCTGCCATTCTCGATGTGCTCTTGGTGGACAACAAGTTCAAGACCACTTGCGAGATAGCCATCGGCGACAACCTCTTGTCTCTTCCTTGGGTCAAGGATTTGGTGCGTGTCAACAAAGCTTTCATTGTGGAGCGTGCCTTGAGTATGCGTCAGATGTTGATGTCGAGCAAACGACTTTCCGACTATATGCATTTCGCCATCAAGGAGAAGAATGAGAACATCTGGATAGCCCAGCGCGAGGGTAGGGCGAAGGATAGTGACGATCGCACCCAGAAATCCATCCTCCAGATGATGGCAATGGGTGGCGAAGGTAACATTATCGACCGCTTGAAACAACTCCATCTCGTTCCACTCGCCATCAGTTATGAGTATGACCCTTGCGATTTCCTCAAGGCTCGTGAGTATCAGCTAAAGCGTGATGTCGAGGGATGGAAGAAGGGACCAACCGATGATCTCGTGAGCATGCAGACCGGTATCTTTGGCTATAAGGGACATGTACACTATTATGCAGCCCCATGTCTTGATGAATATCTTGATACTCTCAATCCCGAAATGCCAAAGCAAGAGTTATTCAATACCATTGCCGCCCACATCGACCACGAGATACATAGCAACTATCGTCTCTATCCAGGCAACTATGTGGCACTCGACCTCTTGGAAAATACCGATGCCCATGCTTCGCAATACACTGCGGAAGACAAGATGCGATTTGAGAAATACATTGCAGGTCAACTTGCTAAGGTTGATCTTCCAAACAAGGACGAAGCATACCTAAAGGAGCGAATTTTAACAATGTATGCCAATCCTGTTCGCAATTATCTTGCTGCAAAATAGCAAATGAGTGATACTTTTGTTTGGGGTAATTTGTCTTAGTTGCTCCAACGACTAAAGGCAATGATGCTGAAGGTTGGTTCTATATGTTCAAGGAAAAAGAGTAAGGTATGTAATTAGATAATCGTTGTATAATATAAATAAGGCTAAGCCTCGGCTGTAGTGATACAGTCGGGGCTTAGTTTTGTTTCAAATGAAGCATTACTTCAATTATCCCTTCACCCTTCACCTTTTTATGATAAGCTATTGATTTATTGATGGTTGCTTGGTGATATTCAAGTGATTACATATAAAAGGTGAAGGTGAAGGGATTTCGTGTACTTTCTTGCTTATGTCGCCCAAGACCCAGAACAATTCGTTGAGGGTCTTGATGGTGAGGGTAGGGGTGCTAGGTCCCAAGGTTTCGGCATGAGCAAGAAGAAAGGAATGACCAATGCCGCCAAGCGACTGTAGTTTGCAGTTTGCAGCTTGCTGATTATAGTCAGATTACTCTGTTTCTGCGATACATTCCATTTCTATCAGCCATCCTGGTCGGCACACCTTGGCTTCCACGATGATGTGTGGTATCTGTGGATAGAGCTGCTGCATCATGGTCTCCACGGTGTGGTAGTCGGAGATGTCGCGTAGGTAGATGATGAAGTATCGGATGTCTTTCATCGTTGCGTCGCCATCCTTTAGCAGCGCACCGATGTTCTCCAGAAGTCTGCCGGTCTGTCTCGTTATGTCACCTTCATATACCACGTCTCCATGCTTGTCGATGCTCGCCGTGCCGGAGATGAAATACTGCTTCTTGCCCTTCCCCTGCTGATGGGTTGGGAAAGTCAAGCGGGTGCCACGTTCGAAGGCTACTCCATATTCGCGGGTAGGATTCAGATGCTCCAATGCCTGGAGATATTTCTTGTCTGTTTCCTCGATGTTGGGTACGGTGAGGAAGTCGATGCCCACCGCTGCATGGCGCACAGGGGTTGCGCCGCCAATGCCAGTGCTGGCGATGTAATGAGTGTCGGCTGTGAGCCCCTGCTGGTCGAATATGTCGTTGCGTGCTTCCACCACGCCTTGGTAGTTCACGTCGATGTTGGTGACGTATATCCATGTTCTAACGAGGTTGCGTTCCATCGTGAGCTGTTGGTTGCTGTCATCGTCGGTTTCCTTGGTGGAGTGCTTCGCATTGTAGTCGGCTATCCAATGGAGGTATCTCTCGAATAGCATCTGTGTCTGTTCGTAAGAGTTCTTTCCCAAAGCTTCTTCCTCGGTGAGTCGGAGGCTATGGAAGAGTATCGGTGTCTCGTCGTCAGTGGTCTTTACAAGCAGGCTCACCTTGCTGCCGTTGAGTGGTGTTTGCTCTACGATGGTGAGGTTCGTGTCTTTGAGAATCTCTTGGTAGAGCAGGGACTCCTTGAAGTCTGCCATTTGGTTTTGCGAGTCGCTGAGAAACACTTTGCAATATTGCAGCGAGCGATGTTCCATCTGTTCAGCGTCGAGATAATTGCCTAGTTTGAGATACAGAAAGTTCAGGCGGTCGCAAAACGAGCCTTGGGTTTCCGGAGAAATGATTATGTATTTGTCCATCTTGTTCTTTTGTTTCCTATTTAATGCATTGTTACGGAATATTCCTGAATAACGATGCAAAGTTACGGATAATTCTTGATATACAAGAATCTTCATCTCTCTTTCTGCCAAGAATACCTAGAAATGAGTATCCCCCGAAAAGGTACAATTACCTAAAGCTCTCGGATGGTTTCTTCTGTATGTTCTGCAAGTCGTAGGCATCGAATGGTGCCGTGCCTCGTGATAGTTCGGGCGTATTGAAGCATTTCAGGCAGAAATCGTAAGTGGCAGGATCCTTCTGTGGCAGCAGAAATGGCTTGTGAGCCTTGCCCTGTCGGTCGAAGTAACAGATGTAGGGCTTGGTATAGACTCCATCGTCACGCTTGCTTCCGAAGACGAACCATCGACTGTTGTGCGACCAACTGTGGTAGGTGTCGCTCTTCGGGCTGTTCACGATGCTGAGTGTATCTATCTGGTTGGTTTGCAGGTCGAGCATATATAGGTCTGCCTCTGGGTGCCAAGCAGGGCAGGTGCCATAGTCGGTTACGGAGAAGAGACAGTATCTTCCGTTAGGACTGATTTTCGGATGACAAACGGAGCGAGCGTTGTATAGGGTATCTACCTTGTTGCCGAATCTCCCGCTTGCCTCGTCGAAAGGTATGCGCACCAATGCGTACTTTAGCTCCTTGATGTTGTCGTCCTTAATGGCCTTGTTGCTAGCCACGCAATAATAGATGTACTTGCCGTTGGGAGAGAATACCGGGAAAGTGGCAAGGGTGGAATTATTGCAGGTGAGAGACGAGGAGATGATGGTGTTGTTGTCGAGGTCGGCAACATATACATCGCTCCTCTTGTCAAACACTTCCACTCGATGGCTTGATGAGGCATGGAAGGCAGGCTCATAGTCGTTGGTGGAGAAAGTGATGTATTTGCCCGATGGCGAGAAGGCAAAGTAAGTGGCAGGAGTCACCATCCCTGTGGTCTGGATGTTCAGTCTGCGCATCTGTCCGTTACGGCTGAGTATAGCCTCTCTGCCATCCTCGGCAAGGTATATCATACTGAGGTTGGGGTCTTGGTTTCCTGGTATGTGACAGTTCATGCAACTGTTCTTTTCTAGATTGTGATCGGCGAGCACTTTCTCCTTGAAGTCCTCTATGCAGCGTTCTTTTATCTGGATGTTGTTCCAAACCTTGTAGTCTGGGTCTATGAGTTGGTAGCTCAGGTAGGGGTCGATGCTGTCGTTTGCCACTTCCCAGGTGAAAGGCTTGAAGGCTGTCCAGTATCCCTGGTTGGAACGGGTATATACTTGCACGTTTATCTTTTTCCCCGCTGCTTTTTGCAGGAAGTCTTTCCATTCGCTGAGGCAGAATTTCACCACGTTGTCCTTGGCGGCAACCCTTATGCTGTTTTCGTCGGTGCTTTCGGGTGTGCTCGTACCTTGCTTGATGGTTGCCACAACTTCGATGCTGTTTAAGTTCTTGTCGCGTACCATGAAGTTGAGCGGCGCGATGTTCACTGGGATAGTCACATCGGCGTAATCAGGGAACATATTGGGCAAGTGGTCCACCTGCTCTTCGTTCTCATGGGTTGGAGCGCAGGATGCAAGCAACATCATGGCAGCCATGGCAGAAGATAGTAATGTTTTGATATATTTCATTTCTTTCGTTTTTTGTTGTGTTGTTGTAGCCAGAAGAAGAATGATTTACTGTCATTCCACCACTTCCGAGTTGTTCTCGTTGTAGTCTTCTTTTGGCTTTTCCCCTTTGTCGTAGTATCGCCAGTAGCTGTATCTGAAGGCAGGATTGTCAGGATTCTGCTGGTAATGGAGATAATTCTCTACGGCAAGAGGCTGCTTGATGTAGTATTTCCATTCGTCGGGAGTGGCGTGGGTTTGGGTGAGATACATGGCGAGCACCTCTTGGTAGAACTTGCTGTAGAGTGGACTCTTTTGCTTCAGATAAAAGGTGTCGTAGTCTTTCTTGAACGCCTTCAGGTCCTTCTGTAAGAGATCGCTGCACAGCATATAGTTGATGGCCATGTAGTTTTCTGGGTTGCTCTTTGCCAATTCGTGCATGATGACGCGATAGTCGTCATTCGTGCGTGTCGTATCTTGTGTGTTGACAAATGGCTGTTTGGCGATGTAGGGTTGCAGAGCGCTCTGTTCCTCCCGGGTGGCATTCTGCCCCAAGGCAGCGAAGATACGGTCTGCCCAATTGTTCCAGACCACCGTCTTTTGCAGGATGCGCAGATACTTGCGTGCCGTGTCATAGTCGCCAGTGACGAGGTTGATTTCTGCCAATCGCTTCACCATTCGTATGCTTCTGCTGTCGGGCGATTGGATGTTTGCCAAGATGGCTGTTCGTTTGCAAGAAGCCATGTCGCCAAGCGTCCACGAAAGTTCGTTGAGCGCATGCAATACGATGGTTGGGGTCTTCTTGTCTAGCATTTGGAATGAGCCAAGTTCGGGATGCTTGAACTTCAGAAGGTTGGTGGTGAGTGAATGGTTTTGTGCCATCACCAAGTTATAGAAGAACACCATGTATCTGTTGGGGTTCTCTGCCTTCTCTGCCATGTTGATAATCTTGTTGTAGTCGCCACGGTAATATTCGAAGTCTGCGTCGAATGTCCTTTCCCATTCCATTTGTGGCAAGGAAAGCTTTCCGATTTTAGGATAGGTGTAGAGCTCTTCGTAATCTAATCCATACAATCTTTTGCATGGCAACATCAGGATGAATGGCAAGATTAATGCCGCCCAGCGCAAGAGATTGCCTGGATGCTTGAAATTCACGATACATCCCCAGACCACCAAGGCTGCATATATCCATACGCCGCTTCCGAAAAACCAATGGCACACCATGACAGTGATGAAGATATTGAATGCCAATACCCAGTGGTAGAGTCCGATGCCATTTTTGTGGTTCAGTTTTTGGTCTAGAGCGTCTATCTCTTTCAGAAACTTGGCAGTTCGGTTGAAAGAGCTGGTGCTCGTTCTGAATACATCGGCTCCACCGATGAAGGCTATCACGCTGCAAAGGCGGAAATGGTAGTCGAAGCTGCAAAACACGAGTAGAATCATGGCAAGGCAAGCCACGGTGTATGGAACCCATGTGCCTTTCACGCCAGTCACTTCTAATGCGTGGCGTATGTCGTAACCAGCCAATAGAATGCCAAGTGTGAGGATAGCTGGTCCCACTCCTTTGTAATAATAAAACTGTGTGAGGAAGTCGCCGGCTAAGCAGGCTAGCCAACCCGGTTTGTCGAGATAGCTGAGCACATAGTCCCATGTGCCAAGAAAGAGCTGGTTCTGTTCTTGGTAGTAAAAGTGGTAGGGGTAGAAGAATTGGTAGAATACAAAACATGCTATTGCCCCTAAGAATATCAATGTATGTACTCCTGGTTTATTTTTTATTTCATCCATTCTCAGTATCGGTTTATTGTTCTGTTTAGTTTCTGTTTCTATTTATTCTTTTGATTCTTTCTTTTTTATTCTGTTGCTGTCTTTCTGTCTTTTGCAAAGATAATGCAAATGAGCACAATGAAAGCTTGCTTTCAAATTGCCGAATGCAGCTTATCTTCTACAAAGATACGCAAAATAACTCAGATTGAGAGAAAAAAATGCAGAAAAATGGCTTTTGAGGCACATTTTCCTGCATTTTCATTTAATATGTATTACAAAGGTCTTTTTTTAGAGTGATTCGAGCATGCGCTTAATCACTACCTCGGCTGAAATCTCACGATTGGCTGCCTCTGGGATAACCAAGCTGTTCTTGCTCTCGATGACATCATCGGTAACGATGAGGCCACGGCGAACTGGCAAGCAGTGCATGAAGCAACCATTGTTGGTCCAGCTCATGTGCTCGTCGTCGATGGTCCAACTCATGTCCTTGCTCAAAATCTGACCATACTGTGATGGGTCTTTCACACCAGGACAACTCCAGTTCTTGGCATAGACGAAGTCTGCGCCTTCGAGTGCCTTCTTCTGGTCGTACTCCACCTTCGCATTGCCCACGAACTTAGGGTCGAGCTCATAGCCCTCTGGGTGAGTTACGACGAAGTCAACGTCGGCAGCGTTCATCCACTGAGCGAAAGAGTTTGGCACTGCCTGAGGCAAGGCACGGCAGTGAGGTGCCCAAGTCAATACTACCTTAGGACGAGCCACCTTCTTGTGCTCCTCGATAGTGATGAGGTCGGCGAATGCCTGGAGAGGGTGAACGGTGGCAGTCTCCATGGCGAATACAGGGCGACCGCTGTATTTCACGAATTGGTTGACGATGGTCTCGGCATAGTCATAGTCGCGGTCTTTCAAACCTGCGAAGCTACGTACACCGATGAGGTCACAGAAGCTACCCATCACTGGGATTGCCTCCAGCAAGTGCTCGCTCTTATCACCATCCATGATGACACCACGCTCTGTCTCCAACTTCCATGCACCAGCATTCACATCAAGCACAATCACGTTCATGCCCAAGTTCATCGCAGCTTTCTGGGTGCTCAATCGAGTACGGAGGCTGTTATTGAAAAATATCATCAGCAAGGTTTTGTTCTTGCCCAACTCTTGATAACCGAAACGGTTTGCTTTCACTTCCTGTGCCTCGGCGAGAGCGGCTTTCAAGTCGCCAAGGTCTTCTACATTAAAGAATGTCTTCATTATGCAATATTTTTTGTTTGTTATTTCTGTTGTATGTTATTTTATGCCTAGAAGTTTGCAAAGTTTGCATGCAAACCTTGCAAACTTTGCAGAAACCTAGACTTGGTATAGACTTGATACGGAGATGGTACGGAG
>DBLF01000118.1:0-3748 GCA_002297965.1 Candidatus Segatella papionis | reverse complement strand
TGGTACGGAGAAGAGTCATTTGAACTCTTCACTCTTCGTTCTGTAGTTCTGCGGATTTGTAATCCGCAGCAAGCAAGTTATAGTCTGATCTGTCCTTGTCCTGTAATCAACCATTTGTAAGTGGTGATTTCCTCCAACGCCATTGGTCCGCGAGCACCCAACTTCTGGGTACTGATACCAATCTCTGCTCCGAGTCCGAACTGTGAACCATCGGTGAAACTGGTAGGAGCGTTGACATAGACGCAAGCTGCATCTACCAAAGCTTCGAACTTCTTTTGGGCAGCCTCGTCGTTTGATACAATACTTTCGCTATGACCGCTTCCGTAGGTGGCGATATGCTCTAGTGCCTCGTCCTCTGATACCACGGTCTTGATGGCAAGTTGCATGCTCATCCATTCGGTGAACCAAATACTCTTGGTGGTAGCATCATTGGATTTGCAATCTCCCGTGAGCGTATTGTCTTCTCTCATCTTTTGCTCGCTTTCCTCGGCTCTATATAATAAGGTGTCTGGATAGTTGCCTTTCAAAGCCTCGTAAGCCTTGGTATCTGCATGAATCTTCACCTCACGCTTCGCTAGGTCTTCGCAAAGAGCAGGAAGGTCGTTCAAACGCTGCTCGTGGATAATAAGCGTGTCGAGCGTGTTGCAAACACTGCATCTTCTGCACTTGGCGTTGGTGATAATGCGCTTGCCCATCTCCACATCGCCATCCTTATCGAAGTAGCAATGCACCACGCCGGCACCTGTCTCGATGACTGGTACTTTGGCTGCATCACGAACAAAGTTGATGAGTCGTTTTCCTCCACGAGGAATGCAGAGGTCGACATAGCCCACGGCATTGAGCATTTCGCCCGTTGCCTCGTGGGTGGCAGGGAGTAGAGTAACCACGTCAGGGTTGATACCGAAAGTTTTCAACACCCTGTGGATAAGTTCGACGCCCGCTATGTTAGAGGCCGTTGCGTCCTTGCTTCCTTTCAGTACGCACGCATTTCCACTCTTAAAGCAGAGGGAGAAAACATCGTAGGTCACGTTAGGGCGTGACTCGTAAATCATGCCGATGACTCCGAAAGGAACGGCAACTCTTTGCAAGTGCAAACCATTGTCGAGGGTCTTGTCCTTCAAGATTCTTCCGAGCGGTGAGGGCAGGGTACTGACGTGTCGCATATCCGCAGCAATGTCCTGGAGTCGTTGCTCCGTGAGTTGCAATCGGTCGTAAAGTGGATTTGCCTTGTCCATCTTCGCCAAGTCCTCGGCGTTTGCTTGGAGGAGCGCAGGAGTTTCGGCGATGATGGCATCAGCCACCGCCTGTAGGATTTCATTACGCTGTTCGTCGGTCAGCAGTCCGAGTGTTTTGCTGGCCTTCTTCACCTTTTGGAAAGTCTCTTTCAGTTCCATTCGCTATTCCTTTCTTCTTTTAATGATAAGATTCTTGATGAAGAGGAACTAAACTCTTCTTTTTAGATGTGGCAAAGGTAAGCATAATTATTGATAATTGCAAACTTTATGCAAGAAAAAGTACCTTTTAAGGTGACAAATGGATAGTTATGCAATGTAAGGCGCAAAAAGGTCAGGCACGGCCTGACCTTTTTGCTATAGTCCTTTTTTATTTTGTTCTTCAGGGTGAGCCATAAGGTAAAGTTCCTTTTGTCGTTCGATTTCTCTACGCAAGTCTTCCTTGTCTGGCAAGTAGAGCTTATATTTCGCTGCAAACATCTGGTCGTTTTTGGCGAGGGTGGAGTATCGTGCTACATCAGAGTCGGTTTCAGCACAAAGGATAATGCCGATGGTTGGATTATCATCAGAACCTTTCTTCATATTGTCGTACATCTGCAGGTACATATCCATCTGCCCCACGTCTTGGTAAGTAATGCGATTTACCTTTAGGTCGACCAAGATAAAAGATTTGATGAGGTAATTGTAAAACACCAAGTCGATGTAGTAGTCGTTCTCTTCCGTTCGGATATGTTGCTGGCGAGCCACGAGTGCATATCCCTTTCCCATCTCCATCAAGAACTTTTCCAAGTTGTCGATGATGGCAGACTCTAGTTTCGATTCTGCGAGAGACGTATCTTCTGGTAAACCGAGAAATTCCAAGACAACAGGTGTCTTGATGTATTCCAATTTGTCTTGTTGGAATGCTTTCGTTTTGTTCTTCATCTCATCAACTACAGGCTGCTTATCCTTAGACATAAGAAGGCGCTCGTAATATAAGGTGTTGATGTTACGATTGAGGGTACGGTAACTCCATCCTTGCTCAAAGGCTTCCTTTGCATACCATTCACGTGCCTTCCTGTCTTCTACACGGATAAGACGCTCGTAATGAGTCCAAGGAAGAATGTTTATGTTTGGAAAGGTTGTTTGATTCTCCTCTTTTATGAATGTAGAAAATATAACAGGCAGTGCCTGTTGTTTTTGCTTTTCCAATTCAGCAGGCACTGCCTGCTGAATTTCCTTGTTGGAAAAAAGTAAATAGAACTTTCTATAACTACGGATGTTAGTTTTTGAAAATCCTTTTCCGAATTCCTCAGTTAGAGCTGCCGAAGCCACTTCTATCACGTGCTTTCCATATTCGGCACGTGATGCTCCGTGTTGCTCTTCCTCCACGATACGTTGACCGATTCTCCAGTTTCTTTCCACCAGAGAATAATTGACGGCAGCAAATGCCTTGCTGCGAGCCTTGCTCACGATGGAGCGCAAGTCGTTGACGAGCAAGTTGTCTTCATCATTATATTTCTTGTCGGGTTGCTTCATGATGCTGCTTATTTTAGTTATTCAAAGTGCAAAGATACGACTTTCTATTGAAATATTAACCTTTCTCTTCACTTTTTTCGATAAAAGTTTGGTGGTTTCGAGATTATTTCATACTTTTGCAACCGACTCAGTTAGCTCGTTTGTATGGGTGAATGGGTTATTTACTGGTAAAGGACGTTTATGGAACGTTTTCTTTGGGCCTCAGATCTCGCAAATTTGACAAACCCCAAAAGATACGGCAACATGAATGTTCACGAAGGGTGTATTATATCCTGTCGTATAATAGCATGTTATTGTTGACAAAGACAATGGTGTGTTATGTACGTGGTATATTATAATGCGTCATGACGTGGGCTATCTGTGTTGCTTATCCTTGGGGTTAGGCAATGCGAGAGCCAGAGGCCTGGGATGAGCGAGAAGTAGAGACTCCCACGTCTTTTTTAGTATCTACACTAAGGACTTTATATTCACCGCCTAGTTTGGGATGTTCTGTAAGGCACAATTTGTACTTTTATGAGAATAGTGACAAAAATTGAGAACTTGAAGCGGGTTATGTTGATGGCGATTCTTACAACAATGAGCCTATTTGTGGTTTCTTGTGGTGCTAGTGACGATGACGATCCTGCTCCAGCTTATGGTGACTTCTATATTGAATTTAGTTGCTCTGGTGGAGGGTTTACTCAACAAGAACTGACGCAAATGAATGCAACTTTAAATTCTGAATTCTCGAGCCAAACTATGGAGGGTATTTCTAAGGATCAGGCTATTTATGTATTTGATTCTGTCGTAAAGAACCTCAAACAAACATTCAAGTATAGTTCCGATGATATTGTTGGAACTCTAAATATGACGTTGTTCTTAAAAACTACGGAAGGAAAGGTTGTAAAGCAAACCGTAATCTATGTGACAAGTGTAGGTGTTAGTTAATGGCTTGCTCCCTTTTCCTCTTGTCAAACTCCTCCTGGGACATTCCACTACCATGGCTGTCTTCCTGTCGC
>DBLF01000023.1:2127-3862 GCA_002297965.1 Candidatus Segatella papionis | reverse complement strand
CAAAGAACTCTTTGGCTGGCAGCTTAAAACCGCTTAGCCTTTATCCCATTTTTTAGTAATGTTCAAAAAAACAACTTACGCAGAAATTGCGCAATCAAGAGCACCTAATGAGGCAATTCCATTTAGGAAGTTCATCGCCAAAAACGATACATCCGCTCTTCTCCGATTCGTAGGATTCTTGAGCAGGTGACTAACACTGGCTAATGGTGTTTTGTCACCTGCTTTCATCTTTTTTAGGCCTTGAGGCAAGGCTGGTTATAGTAACATCTTTGCGCTTCTATTTGTGCGGTAAGGTTTTAGAAATGACGAGTTCTTCTATATTTTTTCATTCCTCTCCATTCAGGCACTCGCCTGTCTCATAGCTCCGCGTCATATCCTTTAAAATTCCGATCATGTCCTGGCGCAGGCTTTCAGGCTCCAGGACAACAATATTCCTGCCGTGCCAAAGCAATTCCTGCAGGAAGTCACGACTGGGGCGAACGGTAAGCGTATATTCTCGATACATCCCGTCCTTCGACTCCTTCACTTTCTGCTGGCTCTCATGCAGCGGCACTTCCTCGATGTAGTTGTATTCCGGATAGAAAGCGCGAATACGGATGTTCTCCACAGGCACCTCCTCCATGCGATAGATGCCATAGCAATTCTCGTAATAGTTTTCTGGAGTCAAGAACTTCTTCATCTCCTTCGACATCGGATGCTTCTCGCAAATCACCTTCAAGAAACTGATACGGTCGAAAGGAAGCACCCGAACCTTTTCATCTTCCTTCACTCCTATCACGTACCACCGCTGCTTGTAGTATCTCACGAAAGCGGGAGCCAGCACCATATCGCTCTCCGCCCCGAAGCCAGACACATACTTAAACTTCAGCAGATATTGCTTGTCTATCGCCGCAAGGACATCATCCAGATATTCCGTGTTGTAAGGCGGCGTATCGAGCATCACCTTATTGTGATACCTCAGCATATCACCCAACGAGGCAAGTCGAAGGGAACTCAGCATCCATTCCGTCACATCGTCACACTCCACTGCGTCACGCTTGACGTAATACCTGTAACCATCGCTCTTGTCGCACTCCACACTGATGCCAAACTGCGACTGAATCGCCTGGCGATAGCGATGAAAAGTTCGCAACTGCAATTCATCCTCAAAAGAATTGGCAGAAGCGTCACGCCACTCATTCGCTATCTCCTCAAAGGTAAGATGCTTGCGCTCCAAGAGAGCGATCAGCCAACCATAAAACTTTACCCGATTGTCCATAACATTACATTCTTTGCTTATTTATTAATCTCCATCACAGATAGAAGAATGCAAGACTTTAGACTCTACCTGAAATGAAAAAACGGAGAAAAGACAGTCAACAAAATGGTAATGCAAAATGATAGTTTCAAGCCAACGCCATCCACCTGTGCTCAATACGCTTATGCACGATGCCGGAGATGCTCTGTGCCAATCTATAGCCTCCAACAAGAATCACATAAATATTATAATAAGATATGCTGCATAGTCTTATACTACGTCAGCTTTTTGCTGCCCCTATCTTTTCTCCAAATATCTTTACCTATTATTTAACAGACTTGGATTAGATAAACTGAAGATATTTCAATCAACCAAATCGACTGTCCAGTTCAGGCTTTGAATTTTCAAGTCGAGCTCTCGATACTGCTTGGCGTAGGTGTCCGCCTCCTTGCGAAGAGCGTTCACGTCGATGGTTCTAACATATTTCAATTCAAGTTT
>DBLF01000023.1:881-2044 GCA_002297965.1 Candidatus Segatella papionis | reverse complement strand
CAAGACATCTCTCTTGGCAATCATTCGGGTCAGGGATACTCCATCCCGAACCGTATGCACGTTGGTGATGTTGATGCGATAAATCAGATCCTCCAACTGTACGAGAGCCTCATCCAGTTCCTTGTACAATTCCTCTACGTTGTCGCAAGGCTTGTCGCCCTCCTGCACCTTGGCGCTCTCCTTGATGCGCTGTTTCAGCTCAGCCACCCTCTTCTGCAAGTCGGCTCTGATGCTCAATGCTTCTGCTAACTTCATAATCTTCTCCTTTTTATCTATGACGTTAAACTTCTTGTTTTATTATATGCTATTTCATTCTGGTCGGATTCAGCGTATGCTTACCACCGAACTCATTTACATCTTCCTCGATGAGTTTCTGAAACCACGAAGGCTCATACTCAAGCGAACCAATCTCAGCATCTCTTGTGTCGCAGACCTCATTCTCATATTGCAAATGAACCTTTACCACGAAATCATCCATGCGAAGGATGTCGGGCAAACAATAATCTTGGTGCGTATGCAAGGCATGCATGGCATAGCAAACACAAATATCAGCAAACTCAGGTTTATGAAGATAACATTCATCCCAGGAATCGCCATCATCCAATTCGTTTTTGAATGTTTTATACCCTTCCTCGGTAGTCCCCACAAAATTGCCAAAAGCACCATTCAAGATAGAGTCCATCTTATAACGCCCTACACTCATCAACTCATCTTGCAGATGAATCATATATTGGAAATCCGAGCCGTAATAGTCATCATTCTCCATCTGTACCACGGCATCGGCATCTCCATACTCAAATCGCAAGACTCCTTCCACCTCGTAACGGTAGCGGTCATCTACCTTATAAGGCGTATGAAACAAGGTGCGCCACATGTTCCTGCACTGGGCATAACATTCCTGGGTCAGTTTGAAAAGCTTATCGTTCTGATAGCGGAATCTCTCCACTTCGGCAGGAGTCGGATGAAGCATCATCTCATTCAATACCACGTATCTCACCCCAAGCAACAACTCGATGACATCATGTTCGCTTTCACTCATGTGACGTAAGAAAAATGATTTTGCCAAATCATAGTTCACGATTTTCTTCACTCGTTGCTCCACGTTTTGCAGCACCTCACGTTTCTCATCGACAGTTGCCACCTCTCGGATATAGTTGAGAATC
>DBLF01000023.1:0-678 GCA_002297965.1 Candidatus Segatella papionis | reverse complement strand
AGATGAGTGAGAGCGAAGTCCACCTCATTCAGTTGCGACTGATTGCTCAGGGCAAGATGCTGAAGGTTGTGGCACATGAAGATGTCCAAGCGACGCAACTTGTCGTTCTTGCTCAGATTCAAAGACACCAAATCTTTAGCCCCTTCGATATGCAACTCCTCCAAGAGAGGATTGGCAGAGAAATCCAACTTCTCGTTTCTTATCTCATGGAAGTCGATGAACTCCAACAAAGGATTCTTGCTCACATCAAGTTTTTCCTCACCATACCCCGAATATCCCAAGATGCGCAAGCAAGGACATTCCGTGAGAATCACATCCAAGGTCTTCACCTCGAACATGCCACAGCCATCAAATCCGATAATGGCATCCTCCTCTTCCGACTCAATGGTGATGGTGTAATTGACACCCTTCTCAGGATAGGCATGACCAACCTCTACCCAAGTCAACTTTTCGGAAGTAGGTACCTGTTTGCCTGTCAAGACCTGCACCTTGCCATCGCCCCAAGCGATTCTTGCCTTGCAGTCTTTCTTCAACATCAAGCGCAAGCCGACGGTCTCACCCATCGTCCAGTCCAATGTCTGGATATTCAATGTAATCTGTGCCATAATTCCTTGCTTTTATGTTTACGACTGCAAAGGTGCAGATAGGGTGTGTCAAATCGTGGCAGAGGCTAGAAAA
>DBLF01000051.1:35704-59526 GCA_002297965.1 Candidatus Segatella papionis | reverse complement strand
TCGGATACAACTATCGTATGAGTAATGTGTGCGCGGGTATTGGCAGGGGACAGATGACGGTGGTCGAAGACCATATCGCACACCACAAGCACGTACAGGCTTTGTATAAGGAATTGCTGAAGGATGTGGAGGGCATCACCCTGCATGAGGCTTCTAATGCAGACTATGACTCCAACTACTGGCTCTGTACCATCACGCTAGACCCAAACTTGAAAATCCAAGGACAGGAGAATGCTTACAAGGAGGTGGTGAAGACTGCCGTGGGCGGTGCTGCTGGCGTGATACATATCGTGGATTCGCCTACCACCGACTGTCAGCCTAACGATAATGTGGAGGCGATGAGAGTATTTATGCTGTCGAAGAAAATAGAGGCTCGACCCGTATGGAAGCCTATGCACAAGCAGCCTGTATATGCTGATGCTCCTGCATACGTGAACGGTGTGAGCGAGGCAATCTTCAAGGTGGGTATGTGTATCCCTGCAGGACCGATGGTGAGCGACGAAGATGTACGCTACATCGTGGATTGCATCAAGGAGGCTATCGTAAAGTAATCAGAATTACTTAAAAAATAGATAAGAAAAACACAATATTATTTTAGAAATATATTTTTAGATTTCTATGAACTTTATCTCAAAATTGAGGGAATGGTATTTCACTAAGAATGCCCTTCCTTACTGGTGTGTGCTCATTATCGATTGCCTCATCTTGTTGGCATCGGGCTTGGTATGCTATTATCTAGACCATGGTGCCATCGAACTGACCCGCAATTTCTGGCCATTGATGGGGACGCTGTGTGTCTATCTCTTCGCCTATATGATAGGCTTCCGCATTATGCGAACTTACCAGGCTATCATCAGATTTTCTTCGTTTGTGGATTTGACGAGGGTTGCCTACGCCAATGCCATCGGTATGCTCATCATCGCCATCGCTCGATATTTCGGGCATGTCGATAGATGGCTGGAGCCTGTGAGGATGCGTGAGCTCTTCTTCACTTTCATTATTGCGACTTTGCTGATGACCATGGTGCGTATCGTCGTGAAAATGCTTTACGACTCTATGACCATGGGCAAGGCGATGCGTGTCTTCATCTATGGCACACACAGCGGCGGCGTGGGGCTTGCCAAGCTCATTCGCAGTACCAAGCCTTCCCGCTTTGTGCTGAAGGGTTTCGTGAGCGACACGGTGAGCGGAAAGGGCAAGTATATGATGGGTGTGGAAATATTCCCTAATGATGACCACCTGGTGGAGGCGATGAAGAAGGAGGGTGCCGACGGACTGCTCGTGTCGCCTCTGAAGGGCGATGAAATCCGACGGAACTCGGAGATGATCAATCGCCTGGTGGAGAATGACATCAAGATTCTCATCGTCTCGGGTGCCCAGGAATGGGACGGAAAGAGCGATTTCTCGCATTCGCAAATCAAGGAGGTGGATATCGAGGACTTGCTGCCAAGAGAGAAAATCGAGGTGGATATGGAGGCTGTGGGCAACCTGCTCACGGGCAAGCGCATCTTGATTACGGGTGCCGCGGGTAGCATCGGAAGCGAGATGGTACGACAGATTGCCATCTACAATCCTAGCGAGCTGATATTGGTGGACCAGGCGGAGACTCCACTGCACGACGTGAGACTGATGATGGCGAAGCAATATCCCGACATCAAGGCTTTCACGCTGATGGCAAGCATTCAGAACGAGCCTCGCATGGAGGAAATCTTTACGGAGCACAGACCTAACTATGTATTCCATGCGGCGGCTTACAAGCATGTGCCGATGATGGAGGACAACCCGAGCGAAAGCATTCAGAACAATGTGGATGGCACTCGTGTGATCGCCGACCTGAGCGTGAAGTACGGTGTGAGGAAATTTGTGATGATTTCCACCGACAAGGCTGTGAACCCGACGAATGTGATGGGCTGCTCGAAGCGTATCTGCGAGATTTACGTGCAGAGCCTCGACAAGGCTGTCAAGGAGGGTAAGGTGATGGCGGATGCTTGCTTGGGGGCTGACGGAATGCCCCTAAAGGCGGTTACACAATTTGTTACTACAAGGTTTGGTAATGTGCTGGGCAGCAATGGGTCTGTGATACCTCTGTTCAAGGAACAGATTAAGAACGGCGGCCCCGTTACTGTTACTCATCCCGACATCATCCGTTTCTTCATGCTGATACCTGAGGCGTGCAAGCTGGTGCTGGAGGCAGGAACTATGGGGCACGGCGGCGAAATCTTCGTCTTCGACATGGGCAAGCCTGTGAAGATAGTGGATTTGGCGAAGCGTATGATCAAGTTGAGCGGCGCAAAGAACATCGAAATCAAGTTCACCGGTTTACGTGACGGCGAGAAACTCTACGAGGAGGTCTTGAACGACAAGGAGGTGACGCTCCCTACCTTCCACAAGAAAATCAAGATAGCGAAGGTGCGTGAGTACGACTATCAGGATGTGTGCCGGGAGCTGGACGAGCTGTCGAAGATAGCCCTAAGCTTTGATGATATGAAGATAGTGGGCAAGATGAAGGCCATCGTACCTGAGTATAAGAGCCAGCACTCGAAGTATCAGGCACTGGACAAATGATGATATAAGAATGAACAATAACGGGCTGATGTATGACTAGATGACATCATCATAATGGATACAAGAAAATCCCGATTCGGAGATTCCAAGTGAATTTCTGAATCGGGATTTTTTTTTGTATCATCTATAATTTTGTATCATCGTTTTCTTTATTTC
This sequence comes from Candidatus Segatella papionis, assembly GCA_002297965.1. Lineage (GTDB taxonomy): Bacteria > Bacteroidota > Bacteroidia > Bacteroidales > Bacteroidaceae > Prevotella > Prevotella papionis. The sequence goes on along the minus strand of DBLF01000051.1, from coordinate 56,805 downwards.
TGCAAACTTTCTATGAAACTCTTCATCTCTGTCTCGTGCTCCTTCGCCTTGAGGAAGAGATGCCACTGGTTTTTGGCTCTCACCAGATTGTGCTCGGGATATTGACATTTCCAGTAATGGTCGCCATTGAGGTAATCCCAAAGGAAGCGAACTGCCTGCATGTATGGGAAAAGCTCTGCGGCGTGCGGTAAGAGGGAGATCTCTAATGGGCTGAGGAATGAGGAGGCCGACTCGATATAGCCACGGGTGAATGACTCAAAGATATCCATACGGAAATCTATCTTGTCGAACTCGGGTGAATCCTCGGCTATGGTGTTGGCAGCTGTACGGAGAAAATCGCCGTAGTCGCTGACGAAGAGTGATGGCATCACGGTGTCGAGGTCGATGACGCAGAGCACATAACCATGTTCGTCGAACATCATATTGTTCACCTTGGTATCACAGTGGCAGACGTGCTTCTTGAGCTTGCCCTCACGGAAGAGCCGTTGACAGAGACACATTTCGTCCATGTATATCTCGATGTCGGCGATGAAATCCTTGACACTTTCTGCTCGTCCAGCCTTGTTCTCCTTCACGGCTTGGCGAAGTTGGTCGCGGCGCAACTCCATATTGTGGAAGTCGGGGATGGTCTCGCCCAAGCGGTCGGTGATGTCGGTGAGCTGGGCTTCGAACTTGCCGAATGTTTTGCCGGCGTTATAAGAACTCTCAGGATTGACAGTCTCCAGCGTGATGGCGTTAGGGATGAACACGGAGATGCGCCAATATTGCTTGTCGGCATCTTGGATGTAAGTTTTGCCATTGTGCGCCTTGACGAAGGTGAGCACCTTGCGGTCGATGTCGTCGGCACCTTCTTTTTCTAGTTGGTGGCGAATATGGGTGGTCACTTCCTCTATGTTATGTTGCAACAAATCGACATCGGTAAAGATGGAGTCGTTGATGCGTTGCAATACATAGTCGGGGGCATCAGGCTCAACGGTGTTCACCTTATAGGTGTCGTTGATCAGTCCGTTGCCCAAGGGCTTTACTTCGCTCACAGTTCCCTGGATGTCGAACAAGCTGAGGATGGGGTTGAAATCTTTCATTGCTGAATAGGTTGCTTTAGATTGTTATTAATTATAGCCCTCTGGTCTTATCTCAGGTCGATGACCTCGGCTGTAGGAAACTCCTTGCTATTGAAGGTGAAGGCACTATTGGAAATATTCTTTGCCTTGAAACCTGAAATGTCTATGGTGCTCCATGTGTTGCCTTGGCGCATCTTGACCTGTGATGGCACATGGGTCTTCTTGTTGATGGTGATGTACATCTCTGCTACACTGCGCTTCTGGTTGTTGGCTACGAGGTGTACCTGGTAATTGCTGCCTACGGTCTTGAGCGTGCTCTTGTAGCCAGTCTTGTAGATGTTGATGAAGGTGTAGGGGTTCATCGACATCTGCTGCGCCTGGGTAGGATTGCTCACGTTTACCTCGTTGGTTTTCTTGAGATAAGACCACTGGGTCTTGCCATTATACCAAACGATGGCTTGGGGGGTGCGGGCATTGAATTTGTTGCCCTTGATGGTGATGGTGCCGCTGGCAGAACCATACTTGCCACTTGACATCTTGAAGTTAGCGGAGGCTCCACTTTTGTTTCCGATGACGGCTGCTGTCTTGTCGAGTACTTGCTGGGCGGTCTGAGCCATGCTGCCCATCGCCATCATTGCCATAAAGGCTAAAGCTAAAAACTTTTTCATCTTATATTTTTCCTTTCTTTTCTTTAGAGTCGTTAATTCATTTCTTTAGAGATTTTATCTCTTTCTTTTCATTTTTCTTCGGAATGTAAATATCTATAAAGCCGCAAAAGCGCTTTTCTAATCTTAGACGCTTTTACGGCTTTAAGGTTTAACTGTTTCTGAGTTGCATCAGTAAGGTGTTGAGCTGGTTCTCGTCTTGCAAGAGTACCTCACGAGGCTTGCTGCCTTGTGCCGCACCCACAATGCCTGCTGCTTCCAACTGATCCATCAGTCGTCCGGCACGGTTGTATCCGATGCTGAATCGGCGCTGTATCATACTGGTGCTGCCTTGCTGCGAGAGTACGATGGCATGGGCAGCTTCCTCGAAGTAAGGGTCGAGGTTGCGAGCATCTACGCCTCCATTGCCTCCTACGCCTCCATCTTCGTTGGCTGGTTCTGGCAGCTCCATTGGTTCGATAGGACCAGGTTGCTCGCAGATGAACTCGTTGATGCGCTCAATCTCTGGCGTATCAACAAAGGCGCACTGTACACGCACAGGCTCGTTTCCATTCAGATAGAGCATATCACCACGACCGATAAGCTGGTTGGCTCCCGTGCGGTCGAGAATAGTCTTCGAGTCGATGGCACTTGTCACCTTGAAGGCGATACGACCAGGGAAGTTGGCCTTGATATTACCTGTGATGATGCTTGTGGTAGGGCGCTGGGTGGCGATGATCATGTGGATGCCCACGGCACGAGCCAACTGGGCGATGCGGGCGATAGGAAGCTCCACCTCCTTGCCTGCCGTCATAATCAAGTCGCCAAACTCGTCGATGATGACCACGATGTATGGCATATATTGGTGGCCGTCAGTGAGTTTCAGACGGTGGTTCACGTATTTCTGGTTGTATTCCTTAATGTTACGTGCGCCTGCTTTCTTCAGTAAGTCGTATCGGCTATCCATCAGCACGCAGAGGCTATTGAGTGTGCGCACCACCTTGGTAACATCGGTGATGATAGGCTCCTCCTCGTCAGGGACAGCTGCCATAAACTTGTTGGTGATGCGAGAATATACGCTGAACTCTACCTTCTTAGGGTCGATGAGCACCAGTTTTAACTCGTTAGGATGCTTCTTGTAGAGCAGGGAGGTGATGATGGCATTCAGTCCTACAGACTTACCCTGTCCGGTGGCACCGGCAACGAGCAGGTGAGGAATCTTCGCCAAATCTACCATGAACACTTCGTTGGTGATGGTCTTGCCCAAGGCGATAGGTAGCTCCATCTTGGTCTCCTGGAACTTCTTGGAGTTCAATATGCTCTCCATGCTCACGATGTTTGCCTTGGCGTTAGGAACCTCGATACCGATGGTACCCTTGCCAGGGATTGGGGCGATGATACGAATGCCCAGGGCAGCGAGGCTCAAGGCAATGTCGTCTTCCAAGTTCTTGATCTTGGAGATGCGCACACCCTCTGCTGGTTGTATCTCATAGAGCGTGATGGTAGGTCCCACGGTGGCACGGATGGTCTTGATCTGTACGCCGAAGTTGCCCAGCACCTCGATGATTCTGTTCTTGTTGGCCTTCTGCTCCTCCTCGTCGATGGACACGTCTTGGTCATCATACTTCTTCAGGAGGTTCAGGGTAGGGTACTTGTATTTAGTGAATGGTTCCTTCGGGTTGATAGGCGTGTTGAGCACCTCGGCATTGCTGACGGTGTTGCTGGTAGCCTTCTCTTCGCCCGTGGCAACAGAGATATCCATACCGATATGGGCAGAAGCCGCTGCGGCAGCCTCCATCTCTTGTCTTTCCAGTTCCGCTCTCTGCGCCCTGCGCTCTCGTTGCTGTTGCAAGAAGCTTGGTGCAGAATGTGCCGGTTGTGGTTCGGAAGCCATAGGTGTGGCTGATTGTAATTCTTCTATTGCATCCTGAGCCAAGTTCTCTGTGGCAGCTGGTTGGGTATATGCTGCCTCTTGATTCTCGTCTAAGTCGATAACCTTATTGTTAGTATCCGCAGGGGTGGTTGCTGTTTGTTGTCCATCCTCTTCCTCTTCTTCTGGAGTTGGTCCCTGTGCTGCATTGCGATAAGCTTCGTCGATGGCGTTATTGGCATCCGTTTTCTCCTTGTGGTTGGTGATTTCGAATTTCACCTTGTTGGATATATATCCTATTGGGTTGAGTGCCTTTCTTACGATGGTGATGGTCTCGGTGGTGAGATAGGTGAGGAACGCAATGGCCACGAAGAGAAGGATGGCGGTGAGTCCCGGAGGGCCTATGACATTCTCTAAGGCTTGTACCACATACATGCCGTGTTTGCCGCCGGGATTGAAGATGAGGTCGCCCATGACTGGAGCGAGAAACTTGGAAAATGTTACCGATGACCATATCATGGTAACCATCATACAGAAAAACCATTTCCAAAGATTTACTCTATAAACATTCATCAGTTGGAATCCCGCCATGATGAAAAAACAGGGCAGGAGAAAGGCTGGAAGTCCGAAGTTTACTGCGATGAGCCAATAAGAGAGGATGGCTCCCAGAGAACCACAATAATTTTGGAATTGTTGTTGAGTATTGGTCCATTCGCCCGGCTTTAAGTTTTCCAGCAAGCTTTGGTCAGCAGCACCCGTGTTGAGGAATGATACCATGGCGATGAGTAGTACGACTGCCATCACGACTAGCCCCAGTCCTAAGAAGAAGTCAGTGATAGTGTTATTGAAAATATATTGTAAACCAATGGCTTCGCTAAATGATTTAGTTTTGCCTGATGTTCTTTTTCTTGCCATTTTTATTTTGCTTTTTGTAATTTATCTGCAAAATTAGCAAAAAAGTCTGAGAAACAATCCTTTTTCTCGTGTTTTTTTGCTAATTTTGCAAGTTGTAATGAATTAAATGTAATAATGAAGATAATTTTCAGTAGTTTCGATAAAAAAACTGTCAACAGTTTGCCAAGGATTCTATTCCCAGGCAAGGTGATAGTGATAGACAAAGCCGAGGATACCGATGCCGCCGTGGATTACCTCTTGCAGCAGGATATTTTGGGAGTTGATACGGAGACGCGTCCTAGTTTCTCCAAGGGACAGCACTACCAGGTTTCTCTGTTACAGGTGAGCACGCGTGACACCTGTTTCCTCTTTCGCCTGCATCTCACGGGCATGACCCCAGCCGTCATCCGATTACTGGAAGACAAGAAGGTGCCAAAAGTGGGATTGTCCTGGCACGATGATCTCTTGCAGTTGCATAGAAGGTGCGAGTTCAAGGCTGGTTACTTTATAGAGCTGCAAGACGTGGCCAAGGAATTTGGCATCAAGGACATGAGCTTGCAGAAACTTTATGCCAACCTCTTCCATCAGAAGATAAGCAAGGCGCAGCGTCTCAGCAACTGGGAGGCGCACGAGCTGAAAGACTCCCAATGTCTCTATGCTGCTACTGATGCCTGGTGTTGCATCAACCTTTACGAGGAATTTGAGCGACTTAACGAGGCCAGCGATTATGAGATAGTTTAGTATTAGATTAAAGTATTGCATATATAATAATGTATAAGAACGTATATTTGAAGAAAGGCAAGGAGGAGTCTCTCAAGAGATTCCACCCTTGGATATTCTCTGGTGCCATCCAATCCATGGATGAAGGCATAGAGGAAGGTGAAATCGTGCGCGTCATCACCCGTGGCGGTGACTTTATAGCCGTCGGGCATTATCAGATAGGTTCGATAGCCGTGCGTGTGCTTTCTTTCCGTGACATAGAGATAGATGAGGATTTTTGGTGCGCTCGGTTGGAGTCTGCTTACCGGATGCGTGTGGCTGTGGGTATAGCTGAAAATCCAGACAACAATACTTATCGACTTGTGCATGGTGAAGGTGACAACCTGCCTGGATTGGTTATCGACTGTTATGGTCCGACAGCCGTGATGCAAGCCCACAGCGTGGGTATGCACGTGTGCCGCATGGAGATAGCCCAGGCCTTGAAGAAGGTGATGGGCGACAAGCTGCAGAACATCTACTACAAGAGTGAGACTACTTTGCCTTATAAGGCTGACTTAAGACAGGAAAATGGCTTTATTCTTGGTGGGGATGCCGATGACGTGGCTGTGGAGAATGGATTGAAATTCCATATAGACTGGTTGCGTGGTCAGAAGACGGGGTTCTTTGTGGATCAGCGTGAGAACCGCTCCTTGCTGGAACAATATGCCAAGGGGAAAAGCGTGCTCAATATGTTCTGCTATACTGGTGGCTTCTCTGTGTATGCCATGCGCGGCAATGCCAAGGCTGTACACTCTGTAGATAGCTCTGCCAAGGCCATCGAACTGACCAATGAGAACATCGCTCTCAATTTCCCTGGTGACGCACGTCATGAGGCTATCTGCGAGGATGCATTCAAATACTTGGATGAGCACGACCAGCAGTACGACCTCATCATTCTGGACCCACCAGCCTTTGCCAAGCACAGAGCTGCGCTCCGCAATGCCTTGAAGGGATATACCCGTCTGAATGTGAAGGGACTGCAGCGCATCAAGAAGGGAGGAATCCTCTTTACTTTCAGTTGCTCGCAGGTGGTGACCAAGGATAATTTCCGAAACGCTGTCTTTACGGCGGCGGCACAGGCAGGCAGAAAGGTGCGCATCCTGCATCAACTGCATCAACCTGCCGATCACCCGATCAATATCTACCATCCTGAGGGCGAGTACCTGAAGGGACTCGTGCTTTATGTGGAATAAGTAGTCGTGGAGAAGCCTATGAAAAAAATAACAATGATGGTGGTCTTGGTCTCCCTGCTCTTGCTGGGAGTGTCGGGATGTGGCCCGTCGGAGAAAGAGCGTGTTCGTCTGAGCAAGCAGGAGAAGGCACGTCTCGACAGCATCGACCAGGCTGCCTTGAAAATAGGAGTGATGCCTACGATGGACTGTCTTCCTGTATATCTGGCATACGAAGACAGCCTATTCCTGCAGCAGGGAGTTACAGTGCATCTGCGTCGATATGCGGCGCAGATGGATTGCGACACCGCCATTGCTCGTAAGAGGGTGGAAGGAACGGTGACCGATCTCATCAGGGCTGCCTATTTGCAGCGGAAGGGAACATCGCTCTTTTACCCCATCTCTACCAATCTCTATTGGCAGTTGATTTCCAACAGAAAGGCTCGTGTGTCGGAAGTGAAGCAGCTATCCGACAAGATGATAGCCATCACTCGCCATTCTGCCACTGATTATCTAGCCACGCTTGCCATAGATAGTGCCAAGCCTAAGTATGAGGTGTATCGTGTGCAAATCAACGACTTGAACATTCGTTTGCGCATGCTTCTCAACAATGAGATGGATGCCATGTTGCTGCCAGAGCCATTTGCAACCCAGGCAAGAATGGCACAGCATGTGGTGCTGACGGATAGTAGGGCGAAAAATCTGAACCTAGGAGTGTTCGCTTTTCGCTCGGCATTGAGGAAAGACCCTAGAAGAAAAGAGCAAATCGACAGATTCTTAAAAGCTTATAATATGGCAGTAGATAGCCTCAATGAGAATGGGGTGCAGAAATATGCCGACTTGCTGAAGAAGTATTATGGGGTGGATGATTCAACCATTAAACAATTGCCTAAAATGAAGTATAGTCATGCGATGGAACCTCGATTGAGAGACCTCAAGGTGGCAGAAATTAAAAATTAATAACAATAACAACTATGGCTAAAAAAGATGATAAAATCGTAGAGGACTTGTTGGCTACTATCCGTGAGAAGCTGGCTTCCCAAAGAATCGTGGATTGTGTGGATGATTTCATGCATCTAACTAGTTGCAATGATTTATTTCCGAGCGAAGTGGTGACAAGGGAGGAAATAGAAACCTTCTCTGAAATTGTTGGCGGTCTGGAGGAGACTGCTGTCTCTTTTGACTCGGAAGTCTCAGGCGATAGATTTCCTAAGAAGAATGTGTCTGACATACTCATGGCAGACATACTTCGCATACAGATGATAGTTAACGACATAGATGTACGTCATCGCTGCTTAAAACCTGTGGGGGCTTACGGAGTGTTACGTAGCAAGGCTGAGAAAATTACCGATATTTCCGCGATAAAGCCTACTTTGGAAAAGTTCGTATCCCATGAGGCTATGCTATTCCTCAACGATAGCCAGACAGAACAAGAGAAACTGGAAACCAAACATAAGCTTTATGAAGATTGGGATCAATATCGCGACGAGGTGTTCTCCTATATAGCCTCTTCTAGTTCTTGGAAAGAGGATAGCTACGATGTCTTCTTGGATATCGTGCTTTCACCAACTGTGGATACTATCACGTCGCAACTTTTGGTGAGTGCCGTCACATTGTCGTGCATTACGGTCTTCGATACTTTAAAAATGTCATTTCTCCATCAGGTTTATGTCGCATCCGACGATGAGGAGGTAAAACAGCGTGCGCTTATCGGATACCTGTTATCCTTGGTGAGACAGCCTAATGATATCAGCGGAATTTCGTTTGCTTCTTGTTTGTTGGAAGATATCAAGGAAGACCCTTTTGCCATCAAAGACATCGTAAATGTGCAGAAATTGCTGGCGCTAGCCATGGGAAGCGAGGAAAGCTCCCATCGGTTCTCCAAAAAATTGTTCGATGATATGTCTTCTTCGTTGTTGGGTTCTATCAAGCGTCATGTGTCTGAGAATATAGATGATGATTTGAAAGACATCTTTGCAATGGATGACGATGAAGAGGAGGATGATTCTCTGGATGAAGGTAATGGCGAGCAAGTTATGGATTTGTTTGACAATGGTGTGGATATGCTATTGCCGCAGTTTGGCATTATGTTTAAGAAGTCAGACTTCTTTGATTCGGTTAGCAACTGGTTTATGCCTTATTACGACGACAACCCTTTGATTACCCGAGCAGCTTCTAAAAACAAGAATTTAGATGTCGCTACTATGTGTAGTAGAACAGCTTATTCTAGTCCTGCTGATGCTTATGCGCTTGCTGGTATGCTTTTTAAGGATCCTGATTCGATGCCAGCTGAAGTGAAGGGGCAGTTTATGGCTCAAAGATTGGAAGAAATGAATGCTTCCGAAAATGATGAGGATGATGAAGATGCAGAAAACGCTGATATTGATGATGAGACTTCAGTGGATGAGAGCTCTGTGGATGAAACTTCAGCGGATGAGACTACTGAGCAGGGAAATTCAGAGAATGCCATTAAGCAAATTCGCATTTCTTACATCCACGCTCTCTATCGTTTCTTTAAGTACTGTGTATGGCGCCAAGACTTCTTCAATGTCTTTGATGCCAAGGAGGAACATCCTGGTTTTGCTGTCTTGAATAGCATGGCATTGAAAACTCCTCTTTTTGACAAGTCGCGTCTTTCTTTGGCTCGTTTTTCCTTGCGAAAAGAGATTCCGGAAATGGTATGCCAAATGCTAAAGGGACGTGAAAACGAAGAGTCTCTTGAGGTGCAATATATGTTGGGATGGGCATATCTGCAGTCTTCTGAGCCTGATAAACTTTGGCAGGCAGAAAAACATATTAAGCACTTGCTGGAGATGCAACCAGGTATGAAGAAAGCCTACTTAATGCTGGAAACTTGCTATAACGAGTTGAAAGAGCGAAAACTCTATCTGGAGAATTTTGAGAAGATTTGGCAGTTTAGTGATTCGCTTTCCGAGGAACAGAAGTTGGATTTGAAGCGCTCGAAATTGATGATGCTTTTCGAAGGTGGACAGCTCGATGAAACCATTAAGTTGGCTTATGAATTGGAGTACAATCATCCAGAGCTGGAGCGAGTAGCTGCTATCCTCACTTATTGCTTGATTAAGCGTGGCGACGATTCGCAAGGCGATTGGGAAAAAGTGCAGGATAGACTCGACACTTATTTCGCCGAGGAAAATAAAATTATGGATAAGATGAAGGAGCAAGGTAGCCAGGATATGGAGACAGCCTTCACTACGGCGATGGGAGTTTTCCTAAAGATGATGGAGAAGGATTCGGAAGCCGAGGCTCTCAACGATTATTCCCATGGACTGCTGTTCCTTAAACAGGGCGATTATCACAATGCTACAGACTCTTTCCTCAGATGTTTCACGTTCTGGCGTAAAACGTCTCCAGACAAGTTCTACAATTATTTGATGAGCGATCGTGAGTTACTCGGCAAATTGGGATACCAAGAAGATGCTGTGATATTAATGTATAACTATGTACAAATTATGTTTTTGGATACGATGAGAAAGGTAGGTAAATATGGCGGTAAACAACAAAAATAATCGTCCAAATATAGACCCCACCTATGCTCACTTGCAGCCGCAAGCGGTGGAGTTGGAGAAGGTCGTGCTGGGTTCTCTCATGATAGACACGGATGCTTTTTCCGTGGTTTCGGAGATGCTGAAGCCCGAGACCTTTTATGATCCTAGACATCAGAAGATATACGAGGCTATCCAAACCATGAACATGGAGGAGCGCCCTGTAGATATTATGACGGTTACGGATGAGCTAACCAAGATGGGTGCCTTGGACAAGGTGGGTGGAGCAGCTTACTTGATGGAGATTTCTTCGCAGGTGGCATCTGCCGCCCATGTGGAGTATCATGCTCGCATCCTGGCGCAGAAATATCTGCAACGCCAGCTTATCCATTATGCCGGGGATATAGAGACCCAAGCATACGACGAGAGCGTAGATGTAGATGAGCTGATGCAGCATGCCGAGGGTGAACTCTTCCAACTCTCGCAGGGCAACATGAAGCAAGACTATACGCAGATAGACCCTGTCATCAAGGATGCCGTGGATATCTTGCAGCGTGCCGCACAAAACAAGGGCGGACTCACGGGTATTCCTACGGGCTATCAGCAGATGGACGACATGACCTCAGGATGGCAACCTTCCGACTTGGTTATCATCGCCGGACGTCCTGCCATGGGTAAGACTTCCTTTGCGTTGAGCATCGCCAAGAATGTGGCTGTGGATTACCATGTGCCTATCGGTTTCTTCTCTCTTGAGATGAACAACGTTCAGTTGGTCAACCGTCTTATCAGTAATGTCTGTGAAATCCCTGGTAAGAAGATTCTGAACGGACAATTGGATCCAAGCGAGTGGGAGAGATTGGATAAGAAGATTCGTGCCCTCACAGGTGCGCCTATTTATGTGGATGATACACCGGGGCTCTCTGTTTTCGAACTGCGAACCAAGGCGCGCCGACTGGTTAGGGAGAAGGGCGTGAAGATATTGATGATAGACTATCTCCAGCTGATGAATGCCAATGGTATGAAGTTTGGTAGCCGTCAGGAGGAGGTCTCTACTATCTCTCGTTCCTTGAAGGGACTTGCCAAAGAGCTGAACATACCTGTGCTTGCACTTTCGCAGCTGTCTCGTAATGTGGAGAATCGTGAGGGATTGGAAGGTAAGCGTCCGCAGTTGAGCGACCTCCGTGAGTCCGGTGCCATCGAGCAGGATGCCGATATGGTGCTCTTCGTGCATCGCCCGGAATATTATCATATCTATCAGGACGAGAAGGGAAACGACCTTCATGGAATGGCGCAGATTATCATTGCCAAGCACCGTAAGGGTGCTACGGGTGATGTGCTCCTCAACTTCCGTGGTGAGTTTACCCGATTCCAGGACCCTACCGATTCCTATACTCCTGTTCAGGATGGTGGTGAAATTATGGGTTCCAAGATGAATGGCGGAGACGGTAATAATGGTGCTGTGCCTCCACCTCTGCCGCCACAGGCAGACGGTCCGTTGCCTTTTTAAGCTTTAAATGGCATATAAAATGGCTCATTTCCTAAGAAATTGGGCAATATTATGTGATGGTAATGGTAATTTGATAGAATTTCTATTAAAAAAGTTATAAATTGTTTGCGTATGTCGGGGAAATGTATTACCTTTGCAGACGATTAAAATAATAACATTAAAAATAGAGATATGAGAACAATTGCGTTGAACATAACCAGCATTATTATTCGACTTCGACTACAGTATGTGGGCGGAAGTGATAAGGTGTGCGTTTAGTTCAGCTGTTTGGATATACAAAGCCTTTCTACACTTCCGTATGGTGGGAGTGGGAAAGGCTTTTTAATTTATCAGACTATTTGCTTTCGAAGTAAGCTCGTAGGGAGTTCTTATATTATATATATAAATAGGTATAGAAATAAAACAATAATGAAATATGAGTGACAGATTATTTATTTTCGACACAACCCTTCGCGATGGCGAACAGGTTCCAGGATGTCAGTTGAATACCGTAGAGAAAATTCAAGTGGCTAAGCAGTTGGAGCAGTTGGGTGTTGACGTGATTGAGGCGGGCTTCCCTATTTCTAGCCCAGGCGACTTCAATTCTGTTGTTGAGATTTCCAAGGCTGTGACATGGCCTACTATCTGTGCGTTGACACGTGCGGTGGAGAAGGACATCGACTGTGCTGCCGAGGCATTGCAGTATGCCAAGCACAAGCGTATCCATACAGGTATCGGTACAAGCGACAGCCATATCAAATATAAGTTCAACTCCACTCGTGAGGAAATCATCGAGCGTGCCGTGGCTGCTGTCAAGTATGCCAAGAAGTATGTAGAGGATGTAGAGTTCTATGCCGAGGATGCAGGTCGTACCGACAATGAGTATTTGGCACAGGTGGTAGAGGCTGTCATCAAGGCTGGTGCCACGGTGGTCAACATTCCTGATACCACAGGCTATTGCTTGCCAGATGAGTATGGTGCCAAGATAAAGTATCTGATGGAACATGTGGATGGCATCGAGAACGCTCGTCTTTCCACACACTGCCACAATGACTTGGGTATGGCTACAGCCAATACCTTGCAGGGTGTGTTGAACGGTGCCCGCCAGGTGGAGGTTACCGTCAATGGCATCGGCGAACGTGCCGGTAACACCTCTCTCGAAGAGATCGCCATGATTCTGAAGTGCCACAAGGGCATCAATATCGACACCAACATCAATACCACCAAGATTGTACCAACCTCTCGCATGGTGAGCAGTTTGATGAATATGCCAGTGCAGCCTAACAAGGCCATTGTGGGACGCAATGCCTTCGCTCACTCTTCTGGCATCCATCAGGATGGTGTGTTGAAGAATGTGCAGACATACGAAATCATGGATCCTAAGGATGTGGGACTGGATGACAATGCTATCGTTTTGACAGCTCGTTCTGGTCGTGCTGCCTTGAAGTATCGCCTCCATGTAAACGGTGTAGAGGTAGAGGACGAGGAAAAACTCGACAAAATCTATAAGAAGTTCCTCCAGCTTGCCGACAAGAAGAAGGAAGTTACCGATGAGGATGTCTTGATGCTCGCCGGAGCCGACCAGGCAGACCATCATGGTGTACAGCTCGACTACTTGCAGGTAACTACAGGCAAGGGTGTAAGAAGTGTTGCTAGTATTGGGCTCGATATCGCTGGTCAGAAGTTTGAGGCTGCTTCGTCTGGCAATGGTCCTGTGGATGCTGCCATTCGTGCTCTCAAGAAGATTGTCACCAAGGAAACCAACCTCAAGGAGTTCACCATCCAGGCCATCGACAAAGGCTCAGACGATGTGGGCAAGGTTCACATGCAGGTGGAGTACGACGGTCATGTATATTATGGCTTCGGTGCCGACACCGACATCGTAACTGCTTCTGTGGAAGCATACATCGACTGCATCAATAAGTTTAAAATTAGATAATTCCCGTTGGGTTTCTCTTTTTAAGAAAACATAGAACTATAAAACATTAAACAATAACATAATGAATACATTATTCGACAAGATTTGGGACAAGCATGTTGTCCAGATTGTTCCAGACGGTCCTACACAGCTTTACATCGACCGTCTTTACTGTCACGAAGTAACATCACCACAGGCATTTGCTGGTATGCGTGCGCGCGGACTGAAGATGTTCCGCCCAGACCAGATTTTCTGTATGCCAGACCATAATACACCTACCCACGATCAGGACAAGCCTATCGAGGACCCTGTATCTAAGAAGCAGGTAGATACCTTGGCAAAGAACACTGCCGACTTCGGCGTTACCCACTTTGCCATGAACACCAAGGACAATGGTATCATCCACGTAGTAGGTCCAGAGAAGGGTCTCTCATTGCCAGGTATGACCATCGTATGTGGCGACTCTCATACTTCTACCCACGGAGCTATGGGTGCCGTAGCTTTCGGCATCGGTACATCAGAGGTGGAGATGGTGATGGCTTCACAATGTATTCTCCAGAGCAAGCCAAAGTCTATGCGCATCAGCATCAATGGCAAGCTCGGCAAGGGCGTTACAGCCAAGGACGTGGCTCTCTACTTGATGAGTCAGCTCACCACATCTGGTGCTACTGGTTACTTCGTAGAGTACAGCGGCGACGTAGTGAAGGATATGTCTATGGAAGGTCGTCTTACCCTTTGCAACCTCTCTATCGAGATGGGTGCCCGTGGTGGTTTCGTAGCTCCTGATGAGACGACATTCGAGTACATCAAGGGTCGTGAATATGCTCCTAAGGGTGAAGACTGGGATAAGGCTGTAGCCTACTGGAAGACTTTGAAGAGTGGAGACGACGCTGTGTTCGACAAGGAGTTGACATTCGATGCCAAGGACATCGAGCCACGCATCACTTACGGTACCAACCCTGGTATGGGTATCGGCATCACCGAGAGCATCCCTACACTCGACCAGATTCCTGAGGAAGAGCAGGCTGGCTTCAAGAAGAGCCTCAACTATATGGGCTTCCAGCCAGGCGAGAAATTGGAGGGTCATCCTATCGACTATGTATTCCTCGGTGCTTGTACCAATGGTCGTATCGAAGACTTCCGCGCTTTTGCTTCTATCGTTAAAGGAAAGAAGAAGGCAGACGGCGTAACAGCTTGGCTTGTACCAGGTTCTTGGTTGGTGGATAAGCAAATACGTGAAGAGGGTATCGACAAGATTGTTGAGGCTGCAGGCTTCGAGATTCGTCAGCCAGGATGCTCTGCTTGCTTGGCAATGAACGATGATAAGATTCCAGCGGGCAAGTACTCAGTAAGTACCTCCAACCGTAACTTCGAGGGTCGTCAGGGACCAGGTTCCCGTACCATCCTTGCCAGCCCATACGTAGCAGCGGCTGCCGCTATTACAGGCAAGATTACCGACCCAAGAGAGTTTATGTAAATAGTGTTAACTGTTAAATGATAAGTTCAGATGAAACAGAAATTCAATGTAATCACATCAAGCTGCATTCCTCTTCCTTTGGAGAATGTAGATACCGACCAGATAATTCCTGCCCGTTTCCTCAAGGCTATTGACAAAGAGGGTATGGGCGACAACCTCTTCCGTGACTGGCGTTATAATGCCGACGGTACTCCAAAGCCAGATTTCGTGATGAACGACCCATCATACAGTGGTGTCATCCTCGTGGCTGGTAAGAACTTCGGTTCTGGTTCTTCACGTGAGCACGCTGCTTGGGCTATCGCAGGTGCAGGCTTCCGTGTGGTAATCAGCTCTTTCTTCGCTGATATCCACAAAAATAACGAGTTGAACAACCTCGTATTGCCTGTAGTCGTAAGCGAGCCTTTCTTGAAGGAACTCTTCGAGAGCATTGACAAGGATCACAAGACTCAGGTAAAGGTTGATCTTCCTAACCAGACCGTTACCAACCTCGCCACTGGTAACAGCGAGCACTTCGAAATCAATGGCTACAAGAAGCACTGCCTGGAGAACGGCTTGGACGATGTGGATTTCCTCGTTCAGAACCGTGACAAGGTAGAGGCTTGGGAAGCAAAAAATAAATAGGCAATGTTGAATGTTAAGTGTTAAATGTTAACTTGCAGGGTAAAAAGCAGGTTGGAAGGCGAAAGCCTCATTTAACACTTAACATTTAGTACTTAACATTTAAAGATAAGATGAACGTTAACGCAAAGAGAGAAAATTCTCGTATCAGGGAGATTGAAATCATGGACTGCACGCTGCGAGACGGCGAGCAGACCAATGGTGTCAGTTTCCTGCCTCACGAGAAATTGATGATAGCAAGGATGCTGCTCCACGACATCAATGTAGATCGCATTGAGGTGGCTTCGGCACGAGTTTCGGAAGGCGAAAAAGATGCTGTCGCTCGAATTTGCCGTTATGCTAAGACCATAGGTAAGCTGGATTCCGTAGAGGTATTGGGATTCGTGGATAACACCAAGAGTGTGGATTGGATTGCCGAGTGTGGCGGTCATGTCATCAACCTCTTGGCTAAGGGCAGTTACAAGCATTGTACCCAGCAACTCAAGATGTCGCCTGAGGAGCATCTCGCTCATATCAAGCAGACCATCAGTTATGCGCTGAGCAAGGGATTTACCATTAATCTTTACTTGGAGGATTGGTCTAGCGGAATGCGCGACAGTCGTGATTACCTGTTCTTCATGATGGATGAATTGGTAAAGTTGCCTATCAAGCGATTCCTCTTGCCTGATACATTGGGTATCTTGAATCCTTTGGAGTGTGTGGAGTATATGCGCCTGATGGTACGTCGTTATCCTCATTCGCATTTCGATTTCCATGCCCATAACGACTACGACTTGGCTGTGAGCAATTCGCTGGCTGCTGTGTTGAGCGGTGCCAAGGGACTCCATGTCACGGTGAATGGTTTGGGTGAGCGTTGTGGCAATGCGCCACTTGCCAGTGTGCAGGTTATCTTGAAGGATATGTTCCATGCCAAGACCAACATCAAGGAAGATCGCCTCAACGATATCTCTCGATTGGTGGAGGGGTACAGTGGCATCGCTGTGGCTCCTAACACTCCGGTGGTAGGTGACAATGTTTTCACCCAAGTGGCTGGTGTGCATGCTGATGGCGACAACAAGGACAAGCTCTATTGCAACGACTTGATGCCTGAACGCTTTGGCCGCCATCGTGAATATGCGCTTGGCAAGAATTCGGGCAAGGCAAATATCATCCAAAACTTGAACGAACTGGGCTTGGAGCTGACTCCAGAGCAGACCAAGGCTGTGACCAAGCGTATCACTGAACTCGGCGACCGCAAGGAACTTGTCACGCAAGACGACCTTCCATATATCGTGAGCGATGTGTTGAAACATGGTGCTCCGGAAGACAAGGTGAAGTTGGTTAGCTATATGGTCTCTACATCCTATGGCTTGAAGCCTATTGCTAGTGTCAAGGTGGAGATAGACGGAAAGGAGTATGAGGACCAAAGCTCAGGTGATGGTCAGTATGATGCCTTCGTCAAGGCCTTGCGAAATATCTATAAGGTTAAGCTAGGCAAGACATTCCCTAAGCTCGACAATTATCAGGTGAGCATTCCGCCTGGCGGACGCACCGATGCGCTTGTTCAGACTGTCATTACATGGCGTGAGGGCGATCGCATTTGGCGTACGCGTGGTCTCGATGCCGACCAGACTGAAGCTGCCATCAAGGCAACGCTCAAGATGATTAATATGTACGAGGCAGATGAAAGCGATGAACAGCCTACGTCTCCTCGCAACCTTGATATGGAATAAAAATAAACATTAAAAACAATAATAGAACGATGAAATTAAACATTGCAGTTCTCGCCGGTGATGGTATCGGACCAGAGATTATGAAGCAGGGTGTGGCTGTTATGGACGCTATCGCCCAGAAGTTCAACCACGAGTTTACTTACAATGAGGCTATCTGTGGCGCTCACGCCATCGACGAGGTAGGTGACCCATTCCCAGAGGAGACCTTCCAGACCTGTATGAAGGCTGACGCAGTGCTCTTCGCTGCCGTAGGTGACCCACGTTTCGACAACAATCCTACAGCCAAGGTACGTCCTGAGCAGGGCTTGCTCGCTATGCGCAAGAAGTTGGGCTTGTTTGCCAACGTTCGCCCTGTGGCTACCTTCGATTGCTTGCTCCACAAGAGCCCATTGAAGGATGAGCTTCTCAAGGGTGCTGACTTCGTAGTAATCCGTGAGTTGACTGGTGGTATGTACTTCGGTGAGAAGTATCAGGACAACGACAAGGCTTACGATACAGATATCTACACACGCCCAGAGATTGAGCGCATCTTGAAGGTTGCCTTCGAGTACGCCATGAAGCGCAACAAGCACTTGACAGTTGTTGACAAGGCCAACGTGCTTGCTTCTTCTCGTTTGTGGCGTCAGATTGCCAAGGAGATGGAGCCACAGTATCCAGAAGTAAACGTTGACTATATGTTCATCGACAACGCTTCTATGCGCGTGTTGACAGAGCCTACATTCTTCGATGTTATCGTTACAGAGAATACTTTCGGTGACATCTTGACCGATGAGACTTCTTGCATCACAGGTTCCATGGGCTTGCAGCCATCTAGCTCTCTCGGTGAGCACACACCATTGTTTGAGCCTGTTCATGGTTCTTGGCCTCAGGCAGCTGGCAAGAACTTGGCTAACCCTGTGGCTCAGATCCTCTCTGCAGCTATGTTGTTGGAGCACTTCGGCTTGAACGAGGAGGGCGCCTTGATTCGCAAGGCTGTTGATGCTTCTCTCGATGCCAACGTTCGCACACCTGAGATTCAGGTAGAGGGCGGTGCTCATTATGGCACAACAGAAGTTGGCGAGTGGATTGTCAACTGGATCAAGAATGCTTAATTCGAGACAGATATACATCGCATCATAACAATAAACCTTAAGGGATTTTATTTCTTCCCTTAAGGTTTTTTTTGTTTCTTCCCTTAATTTTTTTATTTCTTCCCTTAAGGTTTTTATTTTAATTTGAAATATCATAACAACTTTTATGCCTGCATATTTGGATAATTCCCCAAGTATTCGTATTTTTGCAGCATGGATAAGAAATATATTATAATGGCTATGTTAGGCTGTATGGCTTCGCCTTCGATAGCCCAAAACAATGCTTTGCGCGATTCTCTGGCTGCGGCGACCAATGTGTTGGCCTATCATCCAGACAGCATAGACTTGCGCCTCAAGAAAGCTGCCTGGAACATACAGCTGGAACAATGGGCATACGCCAAGGATGATCTCGACAAAGTGCTGTTTCTCAACAATACCAACATTGCGGGCCTTTTTTATCGGGCTTACGTCAATGAGAAATTGAAGCGATATAATTTCGCCCGTCTCGATTATCAAAACCTGTTGGTGTTGGTGCCTGGAAATTTTCAGGCGCAGTTGGGGCTGGCATTGCTTAATGAAAAGGATAAGCACTATACCGAGGCATACGATGGTATCAATGGCTTGATAGAGCAATATCCCGATAGTGCCACCGCATACGCCGCACGAGGTGGAATGGAGAAGGAACGTGGAATGCTGGAGCTTGCCGAGTATGATTATGCCCAGGCGGTGCAGCGTGATAGCGACAATGTGGATTATCGTATCAATCGCATCGACTTGCTCATTTCGTTGGGCAGAAAACTGGATGCTTATACGGAGCTGGAGGCTCTGCAAAGAATGGGCGTCAAGGCTGGACAGTTACAGGAGTTTTATCGCAGGTTGCGACAGAAGCAGAAGCGGAAGTAGTTTCTTTTTAATTGTATTTAAGTAAAAGGCAATCGCCGAACTAGTCAAAACGATTGATTAGTTCGGCGATTCTTTTGATGTCCACTTCTGTAAGGCTCTGGTTGCATGGCAGGCTCAGCTCCTCCCTGTGTATTTTTTCAGTAATGGGGAAACTTAGTTGGTTCCATTCTGCATAGCATTTTTGCTGATGGGGTGGGATGGGATAGTGTATGAGCGTTTCGATGCCATTTTGCCGGAGATACTGCTGCAATTCGTCTCTTTTGTAGCAGAGGATGGGGAAGATATGCACCACATTGCTTTCCCTAGGCTGGTACATTTTTTGAGGTATGCGTGTTTTATTTTTTTTGACGCTACTATCTAGGTATTCCAGATAAAGCTGTGCCAGTGTTTGACGTTTGTCGTTGGTCTCGTCAAGATGGGCTAGTTTTACATCGAGAATGGCTGCTTGTATCTCGTCCATGCGCGAGTTCTGACCTTGGTAATCGAAAACATATTTCTTTTGGCTACCATAGTTTCCAAGTGCTCTTACTACCTGGGCAAGTTCGTCATTATTGGTTGTCACAGCCCCAGCGTCACCCAGTGCCCCCAAGTTCTTGCCTGGGTAGAAGCTATGGGCTGCTGCTTCACCCAAGCTGCCCGTTCTTCTTCCTTGGTAAGTGCATCCGTGTGCCTGTGCGTTGTCTTCGAATAGCAGGAGATGGTGCTTCTGGCAAATGTCGAGCATCTTTTGGGTGATGCTACATTTCCCATAGAGGTGTACGGTAAGGATGGCATGGGTTTGGGGAGATATATGTTCTTCGATGAGTGAGTCGTCCATCTGTAGGGTCTCCATGTCTGGCTCTATGAGTATGGGGGTGAGTCCTACGCTTGTGATGGCAAGTATGGTGGCGATATATGTATTGGCGGGTACCAGTATCTCGTCGCCCTTGCTTAGTTTGCCAAGTATTATTTCTCCTTTTAACATCAACTTTAGGGCATCGAGTCCGTTGCCGCAGCTGATGCAGTGGGTAGTGCCGATGTAGTCGGCGTAGTGCTCTTCGAATGTTCGGGTTGCTTTGCCTTGTAGGTACCATCCGCTCTCCACTACTTCCGATATGGCTTTCTTTATATCTTCCTCGTAGGGAGCGTTGATGTCTTTTAGGCTTAAATACTTGATTTTTTTCATACCTTTCTGCTTAGTTTTCGCTCAGTGTGAGTATCACGACTCCACTTGAGCAATAATGAATGTCGTAACTTGTCCCCCTGTCAATGTACAATGCTTGGTCGGGGCGGTTTAGAATGAAGCTTTCCTCTTCTTTGCCGTTTCTCGTTTGGATGGAGACGGAACCCGCCAGTGCCGCAAATAGGCAAGGCTTGCTGGCTTTTCCCTTGTCATGTGAACCTGCGGGCATATGGCATTTCCATTCCGCGCTTTGTATGCGGAATGGTACGTTCTTGAATTCTTCGGCGACGGTAAGGTTGCCGCGAGGGTCGAATATCTTGGGCAATTGCAATATGAAAACTTGATTCATATAAAGATAACGTCTCAGTTGGGATAATATTGTATTGGGATGGTGTTGCAATCAATCATGGGGAATATAATAAAAGTAAAGAGCAGCTATCTTCTCAGACAACTGCTCTACATTCAATAGGTATTAGTTTTCTTTAAGGTAAAAAGATTGTATTCAGGATAACGTTTGCAAAGGTACTAAAAATATCTGATATAAAAAAATAAATTCTAAACTATTTTTGAAAAAACATCATTTTTCTTTTACTTTGTTATTTTTCTTTACTTTTCTTTGCCTATTATTAATAGTACCCTTATTTCGCGCCTATACCCACTTTGCAAATTTACTAGGCGTGGAAAAATATTTTTCCTCGCGTAGTAGTTATTTTTTCCTCGCGAGGGATTTTTATTTTCTTCGCCATGCGTTTATGGGAGGGTTGCGAAATGTAAAGATTTATCAATGTATGGAAATGAAAAAAGGAAACCCTTGTAAGGATTTCCTTTAATAGAGGTGTCTAGCGGAGTCGA
>DBLF01000051.1:31785-35573 GCA_002297965.1 Candidatus Segatella papionis | reverse complement strand
CTAACCGCTCGGTTAAGACACCTTGTAGAGATACTTGTGCTGCCATTTCTGATTAGCGAGTGCAAAGGTACTATATTTTTTTTGTTCCACCAAATCTTTCTTTGCTTTTTTTCGGAAAATCTTTATTTTTCTCACTTTGCCATTCGCTTTTTTGCGATAAGACATGCTTTTTGATATTATATTCTTTGGGTGAGAAGCCTTTCCTTCTCCTCTTGCACTGCTCGTGGAAGACGCATCCCGCACATTGGTAGTTGCGGTCATGGCATTGGCTGAGCTTTCGCCACGACTGATACAAGCAAAAGGCGGCATACAGGATGCATGCCGCCAATATGATTGCTATGATGGTGTATTGTGTCATCATCTCTAGTTTTGCGCTAAGATGCCTCTGTTAGCCTACGGCATTGTAGCCATTGGTAGAGTTCTTGCGCATGATGTCGCGGATGTTCATTTCCTTGAAGCCATCTGCGCGGTGCAACTCCTCCAATTCTTTCTCTTCCTCGATGTCTTTCTCTGAACGAGTGAAGGTGAAAGCCTTATACTTAAATTCTGCGATGGCCCATCCTACGATAGCCACCACAATCAGTGCGATAAATCCAACTAATGCGTTCATTTCTTTATCTTATTTTAATATAATGTGTATATGTTTCTTTAATAGGAGTCTTGACTCCCTGTTTTCGCCTTTTGGCTCCTGGTTGGCTTAATAGTCATCGTCAGCGACATCTTCAGCGTCGTCAAGTCCCAGGTTCTCTGGATCCTCGAAGGTGGTGCGATAACTTTCTTCAGTGAGCTTGTCGTCGTCGAAAGCGTCGTCATCTTCGTCAGGGTCATTGTAGTGATCCTCGATCTCTGGTGCGTCCTCGTCCTCGTCTTCCTCCTCGTGGTCTAGCAAGTCATCGTTGCGGTCGAGCTCGTCTTCGTCCATGAACTTCATGCGTATCTTTTCTTGCTTTGGCTTTTCCTTGGCAAAGATAGCTTCCACCCAGGTGCCCTTTGGTACGATGAGAACTTGGTAGTCGTCTGCAATCTTCTTCTCATAAAGGCCTCCTGGCTTCTTCAGTCTGTCCTTAGGAAGGGTAGTGGTACTGATGTCGAAGCCACTCTCGATGATGTCTTGGATGCTCTGTGGCAGACTTTCCCATCCGCCGCCGAAGTTGCGCTCCAGCACCTCGATGAGCTTAGTGGCTGTGATGTGCCCGATGTTCTCGTAGGTGAGGTCTGTGACACGCATGATAGGGCGTTTCTTGATGGCGTACTTCTCGTTTTTGTCGTCGATGCGGAAGACTCCAATCTTGAAGCCACGTTCTGTCAACTTGTCGAGCACTTCTGTGCGGTCTATTTTAACAGGCTCGATTTCAAAAGCACTACGAATGATGTCGAGGTATCTTCGCTGGTTGTCCTTGAGGTCGTTGTCTTTTTCGGCAGCTTCCCAAAGACGGAATACATCATTCTCCTGAATATCCCAAACACTGCTTTTGGTCAATGTCTTGAGGGTGAGATTTTTTTCTTTTTTCATTGTTGTAAGTATTTTGGTTGCAAAAGTAAATACTTCTTTTTATATAACCAAATTTTCTCGCTTGTTTTTTTGCATTTCTGCGTTTTTTTATCTTTTCTGCCTATTTCTTGTGCAGGTTTCGTTTTTTTTCATTACCTTTGCATAAGGTAAGTGGCACTCGGCAATTTGGAAGTATGCTTTCATTGTGTCCTATGGCATTACCTTGTATAATTACGAATAAGAGTATATAAAAATATGAGTGAACCATTAGCAGAACGAATGAGGCCTCACACACTTTCCGACTACGTCGGTCAGAAGCATTTGGTGGGTGAGGGCGCTGTGCTCCGCAAGATGATAGACGCAGGGCGCATTTCCTCTTTTATCCTTTGGGGACCTCCGGGCGTGGGCAAGACCACGCTGGCGCAGATTGTAGCGCAAACCTTGAAGGTTCCTTTTTATACGTTGTCTGCCGTGACTAGCGGTGTGAAAGACGTGCGCGAGGTGATAGAGAGGGCAAAGAGCGGAAGATTCTTCAATTCTGCCTCTCCGATATTGTTTATAGATGAGATTCACCGTTTCTCCAAGAGCCAGCAAGACTCCTTGTTGGGAGCCGTGGAGAAGGGTATCGTGACACTTATCGGTGCGACCACCGAGAATCCTTCTTTCGAGGTGATTCGCCCGCTTCTCTCGCGCTGTCAGCTCTATGTGCTCAAGCCTCTCGAAAAGGAGGATTTGGAGGGACTCTTGCGCCGAGCCATCACCGAGGATGTGGAGTTGAAGCAGAAGCACATCCAGCTCAAAGAGACTGGTGCCATGCTTCGCTTTAGCGGAGGCGACGCCCGCAAGCTCCTGAATATTCTGGAACTTGTGGTGGAGTCGGCGGGAAGCGACGAGGTGGTCATTACCGATAAGATGGTAGAGGAACAGCTGCAACAGAATCCGCTTGCCTACGATAAGCAGGGTGACATGCACTACGACATCATCTCGGCTTTTATCAAGAGCATCCGAGGCAGTGACCCCGACGCAGCGCTTTATTGGATGGCGCGCATGATAGAAGGTGGGGAGGATCCGCAATTCATTGCCCGTAGAGTGGTCATCAGTGCAAGCGAGGATGTGGGCTTGGCAAATCCCAATGCCCTTCTCCTGGCTAACGCTGCTTTCGATACGGTGATGAAGATAGGGTGGCCTGAGGCGCGCATCGCCCTAGCCGAGGCGGTGGTGTATCTTGCCACGAGTCCTAAGAGCAATAGTGCCTATTTGGGCATAGACGCCGCGCTCTCCGCTGTCAGACAGACGGGTAATCTGCCTGTGCCGTTGCATATCCGCAATGCGCCTACCAAACTGATGAAGGATTTGGGCTATCATGACGGATATAAATACCCACACGATTATCCTGGTCATTTCACGGAACAGCAGTATCTGCCAGATGCCTTGAAAGACGCGCGCTTTTGGCACGCCCAGCATTCGCCTTCTGAGGAGCGACTCTACAACTGGATGGTAACGTGTTGGGGAGATCGATTTAAAAGTTGAAAGACCAATTTGACATGAGTTAATAAGAGAAGAATACAAGTTAAAAAGAAGAATACAAGTTAAAGAAAAGAAGAAAACGAGTAACGAGTAAATGTAAATACGAGAAGAAAAAATGACAATACAACAAGACCCTGAGTTTGTAATCACGTTGCAAAGAGTCATCGAGTTCATCGGAACCTTTGCCTTTGCCCTTTCGGGCATTCGCCTTGCTGCCAGCAAGCATTACGATTGGTTGGGCGGCTTTGTCTGTGGCGTGGCTGTCGCCATCGGTGGAGGTACCATTCGCGATGTGATGTTGGGCTTGCATCCTTTTTGGATGTTGAGTCCTATTTATCTGCTGTGTACGATGTTGGCGCAATTGGTGGTCATCTTGTGCCATCACTACCTGCGCAAACTCGACAACACCTGGTTTCTTTTCGATACCTTGGGCCTGGCACTTTTTAACATCGCTGGTATTCAGAAGACATTAGATTGCGGATTCCCTTTCTGGGTGGCCATCATCATGGGCTGTATCACGGGAGCCGCAGGAGGAGTGATACGAGATGTGCTTCTGAATGAGGAACCTGTCATTTTCCGTAAGGAGATTTATGCTATGGCTTGTATCCTGGGTGGATTGATATACTGGGTACTGAGCTATTTGGGCGTGAGCCTCTACATCACGGTGATAGCCTCCTTCGTGTCGGTCTGCGCCATTCGCCTTTTGGCTGTGAGGTATCATATTTCTCTCCCGAAACTTAGGGATGAGGAATGAGGGTATTCATTTGTA
>DBLF01000051.1:7696-31721 GCA_002297965.1 Candidatus Segatella papionis | reverse complement strand
ATTTATAACATTCAACATTTATTTGTAACATTCAATCAATATTAGGATGAAACAACTAAAGACAATCTTGATGCTTGTCGTGGCGTTACTTCTATTGTCGCCATCGACGATGAAAGCTCAAAACAAGCGTGAGTTCCGTGGAGCGTGGATACAGTGCGTCAACGGACAATATCTAGGCAAGAGCACTCAGCAGATTCAGGCTATGCTCACCCAGCAGCTCGACGAGTTGCAGAAAGATGGGGTAAACGCCATCATCTTCCAGGTTCGTGCCGAGTGTGATGCCCTCTATCAGAGCGATTTGGAACCTTGGAGCAAGTTTCTTACGGGTGTGCAGGGCAAGGCACCTTCGCCTTGCTGGGATCCCTTGCAGTGGATGATAGAACAATGTCATAAGCGTGGTATGGAACTGCACGCCTGGATTAATCCTTATCGTGCCAAGCATGGATCTACATCCATGGAGCAAGTTTCTGCCAAGAGCGTGGTCAAGCGACGTCCAGACCTTTGTTTCAGCTATGATAATCTTGTGCTTCTCAACCCTGGACTCCAGGAGGCTGCCGACTATGTTTGCACCATCGCTGCCGATATAGTGAACCGTTACGACATCGACGGATTCCACATCGATGATTATTTCTATCCTTATCCTGCAGCGGGCAAGCAGATTCCCGACCAGCAGCTCTATGCTTCCAATCCTCATGGCTTTCGTACCATCGGTGATTGGCGTAGAGACAATGTGAGCCGTTTTGTGAAGCAATTGGGCGAAACCATCCATAAAATCAAGCCTTGGGTGAAATTTGGCGTTTCGCCATTTGGCATCTATCGCAATAAGCGCAACTCTCCAATTGGATCCAATACCTTTGGACTCCAAAACTATGACGACCTCTATGCCGACGTACTCCTCTGGGTAAACAATGGCTTCATCGACTACTGTGTGCCCCAGCTCTATTGGGAGATTGGTAACAAGGCGGCAGATTACAAGACCCTTATCCAGTGGTGGAACAAGAATGCCGGCAATCGTCCGCTTTACATTGGTGAGGACATCGAACGTACCGCTAAGTTTGCTGACCCAGTGAATCCGAAGAGTCATCAGTTGCCAGCCAAGCATCGCCTGCACCAGCAGATGAACAATGTGAAGGGTACTGTGCTTTGGTATGCAAAAACGGCAGCCGACAATGTGGGTAACATCGGGCATACTTTGCGAGATTACTATTGGAAGTATCCTGCACTTCCTCCACTGATGCCTTTCCTTGACGACAAGGCACCTAAGGATGTGAAGGACTTGAAGATGGAGTGGACCGAAGATGGACCTTTGCTCTCATGGAAGGCACCGAAGGCAAAGAAGAAGAAATGGGGTGATGTGGCCAATCGTTTTGCCATCTATCGCTTCGAGAAGGGTGCCAAGGTAAATCTGAATGATGTTACAGCCCTGCAAGCAGTGACGTATGAGGATACTTACAAAATTCCTTACGTCAAGGGCAAGAAATATGTTTTTGTGGTAACGGCTCTCGACCGTGTGGGCAATGAGAGCAAAGGCAAGAAGAAAAACGTTTCGTTTTAAAGTCAATGGGCTAAACTGATAGCAAATAGAATCTTTGATTATGGCAAAAGATAAGATAGCATACGTTTGCAGCAACTGTGGGCAGGAATCGTCTAAATGGATGGGAAAATGCCCAAGCTGCGGACAATGGAACACTTTCAAGGAAATACGCATAGCGGGTGATTCCGGCTCGCAAGCCGCCAAGAACGCAGGTATGACCATGCGGCATGGCGGTGCTGCCACTATGTTTGGAGGACAACATTCAGACACGGATGCCAAACCGATGAAACTCAGAGATATATCGGCGGTGGATGAGCCTCGCATCGACATGATGGATGAGGAGTTGAACCGTGTGCTCGGAGGCGGAATGGTGCCCGGAAGCATCACGCTGCTGGGTGGTGAGCCTGGTATCGGAAAGAGTACGCTCACCCTACAGACCATTCTCAATATGAGGAATAGAAGGGTGCTTTATGTGAGTGGTGAGGAGAGTGCCCACCAAATCAAGCTTCGTGCCGACCGTTTGGCTAAAGGTCAAGCTCAACTCCGGGCTGCTGCGGGGGAACCTGCAACTCCTTCTGATGGCACAGCCTTCGAGCATATCACCATTCTCTGTGAGACCCAGTTGGAAAAGATTTTCACGCATATCCAAGAGGTGGCTCCCGAGCTCATCGTCATCGACTCCATCCAGACCATCGCCACCGACGAGGTGGATAGTTCGCCGGGCTCTATATCCCAGGTTCGTGAGTGCGCCGCCCATCTGTTGCGTTTCGCCAAGACCAGTGGCATCCCCGTTATTCTCATCGGACACATCAATAAGGAGGGAACTTTGGCAGGTCCTAAAATCTTGGAGCATATCGTGGATACCGTCATCCAGTTCGAGGGCGACCAGCACTATATGTATCGCATCTTGCGAAGCATCAAGAATCGTTTCGGAAGTACTTCAGAATTGGGTATTTATGAGATGCAGCAGGGAGGATTGCGACAAGTGAGCAATCCTTCGGAACTTCTCTTGACCGAAGACCACGATGGACTCTCGGGAGTAGCCATCAGTGCCGCCATCGAGGGTGTGCGCCCATTCCTTGTAGAGACGCAAGCCTTGGTAAGTACGGCAGCCTACGGTACGCCTCAGCGCTCTGCCACTGGTTTCGACCAGCGCCGTCTGAATATGCTCTTGGCGGTGATGGAGAAGCGAGTGGGATTCAAGTTGATGCAGAAGGATGTGTTCCTGAATATCGCCGGAGGTCTGAGAGTTACAGACCCAGCCATGGACTTGAGTGTCCTCGCCGCTGTGTTGAGTAGCAATGTAGATACGGCGATAGAGCAGGGCTGGTGTATGTGTGGCGAGGTAGGACTGAGCGGCGAGGTTCGCCCTGTAAGCCGTATCGAACAGCGTGTTGCCGAGGCTGAGAAGCTGGGATTCCAGCACATCATCATTCCGAAGTACAATTATCATAGTCTGAACGTCCAGAAATACAAGATAGAGATTCACCCTGTAAGAAAGGTGGAGGAGGCTTTCCGCTGTCTGTTCGGATGATTCTGTTCGGATAAAGGGATGATGGGTAGGCTGTAAGGCGAAAAGTGAATAAACTTCAAATATAAATACTTGAAGTTACAACAAGATTATCAACTTTAAATATAAAGATAAAAAGTGAAAGATTCAGTAATTATCGTGAGCGGCGGAATGGATAGCATCACGCTGCTCTATGACAAGAAGGACGAGATAGCCCTGGGTATTAGTTTTAATTATGGTAGCAACCACAATGAGCGTGAGATTCCTTTCGCCAAGATGCACTGCGAGCGATTGGGCATCAAGCACATCACCATCGACCTGGGTTTTATGCATCAGTATTTCAAGAGTTCTTTGCTGGAGGGCGCAGATGCCATTCCCGAAGGACATTATGCCGACGAGAACATGAAGAGCACCGTGGTGCCTTTCCGCAATGGCATTATGCTGAGCATCGCCGTAGGTATTGCGGAGAGCAATAACCTGAAGAAGGTGCTCATCGCCAATCATGGTGGCGACCACACCATCTATCCAGACTGTCGCCCAGAGTTTATCGACGCTATCGACAAGGCTGCTTCGGCAGGTACTTTCGTGGATGTGCATGTGGTGGCTCCTTATACCAACATTACCAAGGCCGATATCGCCCGAATTGGCAAGAAACTGGGTATCGACTATGCCGAGACCTGGAGCTGCTATAAGGGTGGCGAGAAGCATTGCGGCAAGTGTGGTACCTGTGTGGAACGCAAGGAAGCTCTCGCTGAGGCTGGCATCGTGGATACCACGGAGTATGAGGAGTAAGAAGAAATAAGAATTTAGATCATAAAATAATAATATTGTAATGAAGAAAATGATTTTTACCGCAGCCTTGGTGATGGCATCCACTGCTGCGATGGCTCAGAGTGGAACGTTTACAGTCAAAGCAAATGTGGAAGGTCTTCCAGATTCGCTTGTGGCATTGTCAGAGCATAAGAGAGATACTGTTTTGGTAAAGAAGAACAAGTTTGAGTATGTAAAGAAGGTCGATTCTCCATCATGGATATTCTTAGGTGATTTACAGGATATGAAGAAAGGCTTCTTACGTGGTACCCGTGTGTTTGCCCTTCCTGGAGAAAGCGTTCAGCTGAAAGGTAAAACTTTAGGAAAGGCATCTGTAGTTGGTTCTAAGTTTTATCAAGAACAGGAGGTGATGGATAAATTCTTGGATAATGCAAGAGCAGACCTTGACTCATTACAAAGCTGGTATTATAAGAATGTGAATGATGCAAATCGTGATTCTTTGAGCAAGATTAAAGAGGAACGAGAGACGGCTTTACAGAAAAAGTTCGTTGCCACAGTTTGTGATTATGCCAAGCAACATGCAAATCAGGAATGCACAGCTCTGATTGTGGATGAATTGGAGAATTATACCGACAAACAGAAGTTTATCAATTTGCTTTCTGATGATGTGAAGAATGGCAGAATGAAGGCATATTATCAGCCAATCCTCGACCGTGCGAAGAAACGTGCCGAGATGGAGGAGAAAGCAAAGAAGGTACAGGCTTCGGGTGTCGAGGCTCCAGACTTCACCCTCAAAGACATCAAGGGCAACGACTTCTCGCTCTCTAGTCTTCGTGGCAAGTATGTGGTCATCGATTTCTGGGGCTCATGGTGCTTTTGGTGTATCAAGGGTATGCCAAAGATGAAGGAGTATTATGAGAAGTACAAGGGAAAGTTTGAAATCTTGGGCGTGGATTGCAATGATAGCGAGGCTAAGTGGAAGGCTGCTGTGGAGAAACATCAGTTGCCTTGGATTCATGTCTATAACCCTAAGGGCAGCAATGTACTCGACAAATATGCCGTTCAAGGATTCCCTACCAAGATTGTTGTTGGTCCTGACGGAAAAATCGTGAAGACCATCGTCGGCGAGGATCCTGCTTTCTATACCTTGTTGGACGAAGTTCTCAGCAAGTAATGAAAGACATTTTAAGCATAATACTTATATCAGAAAAGAGAGACGCTTGTGCCGGCATCGTCGTGATGCTAGCGCAAGCGTCTCTCTTTTTTGATGTTTCCTAGGAAACACATTCCTTATATATGGTATTTCCCTTGGTAATGTCTTCTAGACCTTACAGGTGCTCCACTGAATGAGTTGGATCCTCTGCCTATGCTTGGTCCTCTACCACTGCTGTGGTAGCTTTCGTGAAAACTAGCTCCACCACAGTATTCGCTCCAGCGCGCACGGATGCGATCCACATAGTCGGCAGTCTCGGTGCCACGCATATATCCATATTTCACGGCAGGATCTAAGTAGTATGCCGGTTGGGAGAGGCGTAGCACATATTCTCTCACGTTGCCCCAGTTTTGAGGATTTCCCCCATTCTTGCGGGTCAATGCCATCGCATCACGGATATGATGGAAACCACCATTGTAGGCTGCCAGAGCAAAGAGCACACGTTGCCCAGGGTCGCCCACATCCTGGAAGTGCCCCTGCAATTCTGCCATATATCTAGCAGCCGCCGCCACATTTGCCTCTGCGTCGTGTATCGCACTCATCGGCAATCCTAGGTGTGCGGCCGTGGATGGCATAATCTGCATCAGTCCGCAAGCGCCCGCCCATGATTTCGCATTCGGGTCGAAGCAACTTTCCTGGTAGCATTGAGCCGCCATCAATCGCCAGTCCATGCGAGCCATTCCGCTGTATCGCATGAAGAGCTGGTCGTATCGGGAGATGACACCCTTGGAGCGGTTCAAGAAAGGAGAATAGACATGGCGACGAATACTGGCAGAGGATAGCAACCACGTTTCCTCTCTTTTTACATCGGCTATCATCTTCGGACGGAACCATCCGTTGAGGGTGTCGGCTAGGCTTTGGTTTCCTTCCACCACAGCCCATTGAGTCTTTCCTCCATCAGGCGTGACACCGCAAAAGAGCAAGTCTGACGCTGGCTTTTGCTTCTGAGCAGAAATGGAACGGGGCAGGGGAACGGCTATGACATCGCCTTCTCCCTTCTGGAGCTTCCGAATCATCTCGGTGGTATCCTTGCATTCCTCCACACGCAGCGAAACGCCAATCTGCTGGGCGAACTTCTCGCAGAGCAGATACTGCAGTCCCATGCCATGGTTATGGTAATCATAATAGGTGGTAGGACCATTTACGGTGAGCATGATCAGCTCACCATTGTCCTGTATGTCTGCGAGCGAAAGTCCACGCTGCTTCTTGCCTTTGCTGCTAGCGGAAGCATCCGAGGATGTGCCCTCGGCAGAATCATCGCCATTGGCATCCATCGCCTCTACGTCACCCACGGGTGTGCCCCAGGGTGTAAGCTCTTGCTGTGGCTTCTTGTCGGCGCAACTGGAGAGCAACAGAAGCGTATATAATCCGTATAAATATAATTTTTTTCTCATTGCGATTGCAAAAGTACTAAATATTTGCATATAACTAGAGAAATATTTGCATATTCTAACAATTTTATGTACTTTTGCAATGTTTTTCAAACAAAATATAGAAATATGTTACGAATAGCAGTACAAAGTAAGGGTCGTCTTTTCGACGATACCATGAACCTTTTAGCAGAGGCCGACATCAAGGTGAGCGCCTCTAAGCGCACCCTCTTGGTGCAGTCTAGTAATTTCCCTCTCGAAGTGCTTTATCTTCGCGACGATGATATTCCTCAGAGTGTAGCCTCTGGCGTGGCAGACATCGGTATCGTGGGAGAGAACGAGTTTGTGGAGCGTGGCGAGAATGCGCAGATTATCGACCGACTCGGATTCAGCAAGTGTCGCTTGAGCCTTGCCATCCCTAAGAAAATCGACTATCCGGGATTGCAGTGGTTTAATGGCAAGAAGATAGCCACTTCTTATCCTAACATCTTGCGCAGCTTCATGAAGAAGAATAATATCAATGCCGACATTCATGTCATCACCGGTTCGGTGGAGATTAGCCCGGGCATCGGTTTGGCAGATGGTATATTCGACATCGTAAGCTCTGGCTCTACGCTGGTAAGCAACAACCTTGCCGAGGTGGAAGTCGTGATGAAGAGCGAGGCATTGCTCATCGGCAATTGGAACATGGACGAGGAGAAGCATCATATACTCAATGAAATGCTCTTCCGCTTCGAGGCGGTGCGTTCTGCACAAGACAAGAAGTATGTGATGATGAATGCGCCAAAGAACAAGGTGGAGGAAATCATCAAGGTGTTGCCTGGCATCAAGAGTCCTACGGTCATCCCTCTTGCCGACGACCAGTGGTGCTCTATCCACACCGTGCTCGACGAGAAGAGATTCTGGGAAATCATCGGCAAACTGAAGGAATTGGGAGCACAGGGTATCCTCGTGACACCTATCGAGAAGATGATTCTGTAATAATAGATATTTAGTAATTAATAATTAGGATGGAAAATGTATGACTGGTGTCTGCCGGTTGTGCATGATACATGATAAATTAGTATTGGAATGAAGGTAATAAAGTATCCTGCAAAGGAGGAATGGAGCGAGATAGTAAAACGCCCACACCTTGACGTATCGCAGCTGAATGCTACCGTACAGGGTGTACTCGACGATGTGAAAAACCATGGCGACGAAGCCGTGAAGCGTTACGAGGAGAAGTTTGACCATGCCCATCTTGACTCTTTGGCTGTGACAGAGGCTGAGATGGAAGAGGCTGAGCAAATGGTTTCTCAAGAATTGAAAGACGCTTTGCACCTCGCCCATCATAATATTGCCGCATTCCATCAGAGCCAGAAGTTTGAGGGCAAGAAGGTTGAAACTTGTGCAGGCGTAACTTGTTGGCAAAAGAGTGTGGCTATCGAGAAGGTGGGACTCTATATCCCAGGAGGCACCGCGCCTCTGTTCAGTACGGTATTGATGTTGGCTACACCTGCCAAGATAGCTGGATGCAAGGAGATTGTGCTCTGCACTCCTCCAAACAAAGAGGGGAAGGTGAACCCAGCCATACTGATGGCTGCCAAGATTGCTGGTGTCAATAGAATATTTAAGGCTGGTGGCGTGCAGGCCATCGGAGCAATGGCTTATGGCACAGAGAGCGTACCTAAGGTGTATAAAATCTTCGGCCCGGGCAATCAGTTTGTGATGGCTGCCAAGCAGCAAGTTTCTTTGCACGATGTAGCCATTGACATGCCAGCTGGTCCTTCGGAGGTGTGCGTCATTGCCGACGAAAGCTGCAACCCTGTCTTCGTGGCTGCCGACTTGTTGTCGCAGGCGGAACATGGCTTCGACTCCCAGGTGTTCTTCATCACCACTTCCGAGAAGGTTTTGGAGGAAGTCAAGGCTGAGGTGCAAGAGCAGTTGGAGCGATTGCCACGCAAGGAAATGGCACAAACCTCGTTGGATAATTCTAAGTTTATTCTAGTGAAGGACGAGGATGAGGCCATCGAACTTTGTAATACATACGCCCCAGAGCATCTCATCATCGCTACCCAAGATTATGAGCAATTGGCGGAGAAGGTGGTGAATGCGGGTAGTGTCTTCCTCGGCAACTATGCGTGCGAGAGTGCGGGCGATTATGCCAGCGGTACAAACCACACCCTTCCAACCCATGGATATGCTTTGGCGTACAATGGCGTAAACCTCGATAGTTACAATCGCAAAATCACCTTCCAGCATCTCACAGAAGAAGGTATTCGTAACATAGGAGATGCTGTGGTGGTGATGGCGGAGAACGAGCAACTGGAGGCGCATGCCAACGCCATGAGATTGAGAGTGAACGAAGTAACGAAAGAGTAAAGCATGAAAGAATTGAAAGATTTGTGCCGAGAGAACATTTGGAACTTGGCACCTTATAGTTGCGCTAGAACGGAGTTTGCTGGCAGAAATGCCCGCGTCTTCCTCGATGCCAACGAAAATCCATATAACGATCCTTACAATCGCTACCCAGATCCTCTGCAGGTGGAGGTGAAAAAACTGGTGAGCAAGATCAAGGGAGTACCAGAGGAAAAGATTTTCTTGGGCAATGGTTCCGATGAGGCGATAGACCTGGTTTATCGCGTGTTCTGCCGCCCAGGCAAGGACAATGTGGTGGCGATTGCTCCAACCTACGGTATGTATGAGGTCTGCGCCGACATCAATGATGTGGAGTATCGTTCGGTATTGCTCGACGAGAACTTCCAGATTTCAGCCGATAAGATTATCGATGCTTGTGATGACAACACCAAGGTGGTATGGTTTTGCAGTCCTAACAACCCGACGGGCAATCACATCAATCGTGAGGCTATCGTAGAAGTACTGAGAGTGTTCGATGGAATTGTGGTGGTAGATGAGGCTTACAGTGACTTCTCCACAGAGCGTACGTTCCGTGGAGTGCTCAAACATTTCCCTAACCTCATCGTCTTGAATACGATGAGCAAGGCTTGGGGATGCGCCGCTTTGCGTCTTGGAATGGCTTTCGCCAGCAAGGAAATCATTGATATCTTCAATAAGGTGAAATATCCTTATAACATCAACCTGCTTACCCAGCAGCAAGCCATAGAGATATTAAAGAATCCATTGAAGGTGGATGAGTGGGTGAAAAACATCCTTCAGGAACGTTCCAAAGTGATGTCTGCCTTCCTCGATTTGCCTATCACTGTGAAGATATATCCTACCGATGCCAATTTCTTCTTGGTGAAGGTGACGGATGCGCAGGCCATCTATGATTATCTGGTGGCGCAAGGCATTATCGTGAGAAATCGCAACAAGGTGCAGCTTTGTGGCAACTGCCTCCGCATCACCATCGGCAACAAGACGGAGAATGCTGAGCTGTTGGGAGCGTTGCGACAGTACTAGAAATGAAATATTTAGATGAGTTACAAAACTTGTAATGAAATATTTAGATGAGTTACAAAACTTGAAATATGATATTTCGTTGAATAATAAAACTTGAAATATCATATTTTGAGGAATAATAAAGAAAAAGCCGTGAGCATATAAAACACATGCCACGGCTTTTTCTTTTTATTGTCTTTTTCTCTTATCGTCGATTCAATCTTCTCGATTCAATCTTCTCAATTCAATCTTCTCAATTCAATCTTGTTTTCTCTTTTTGTCAACCCAGGTTAACGCCTTCTGCGTTTTCCGTCACGTTCGTTCTTGTCGCCACTGTTGTAGCGATTCTTGCGGTTGTGGTTGTCATTGTCGAAATTCGGATTGAAGCTCTTCTTCTTTTTGTCCTTGAAATATCCAGAACCTTGTCCCTTTGCAGCACGAAGTTCTGCCCTTGCGGCAGCCACGGCATCTCTGACACTGGCTTTTCCTTTCAGTGAGCGCCCCTCATTGAGGTATTTCTCCTCGTCGTAGCATCCTACATTGCCATAGCCCTTTGGCGCAAAGCGCTCGCTGTCTCTACCACGACCTCTGCCTTGTGCGGAGTTTCTGTCTGCACCTCGTTTGCCCTTGGCTCCTCTTCCTACTCCCGGATTGTCGTAGGTGGAACCAATCGCCTTGTCGTCGTAGTGGGTCTTTCTGCCTTTGAAGCCAGCATTCGCCCCCTTGCCGAAACTTTTCTTATCGTATAGTTTGTCGATGAGGTCAGCTCTTCCGATGCGTCTCAATTCGCTTTCGATGGCATGTCGCTCCTCGGGCTTGTACCAGAAGAAGAACATGCGTTGTGCCAACTTTTCTTTCGGGGTCTTCGCACTGAACACGGGCTCCAATGTGTATGGGTCGTAGCCCGTGTACCATGTCTCGGTGGCGATGGTCATCGGGGTCGGCGTGAAGTCTTGCACCTGTTCCAGATGGAAGTCCAGTCCCTTGGTAATGACTGCCAGCTCTGCCATATCCTCCTCGTGACAGCCCGGATGGGAACTGATGAAGTAAGGAATGATTTGCTGGTTAAGTCCCTCTTCCTTGTTTATCTGGTCGAAGATGCGCTTGAACTCGTAGAATAGGTCGAACGAAGGCTTGCGCATAAACTTTAGAACTTGCGGACTGGTGTGCTCAGGGGCAACTTTCAGTCGGCCGCTAACGTGTTTGGTTATCAATTCGCGAGTGTATTCCCGGGCAGCTTGGTTCACCTTCTCGTCTTTGCTCTTGTGGAGCAAGAGGTCATAGCGCACGCCGCTGCCGATGAAGCTCTTCTTGATGCCAGGGAGAGCATCCACTGCATGATAGATTTCCAACAGCTTGCTGTGGTCTGTGTTGAGGTTCGGGCAAATCTGCGGGTTGATACACGATGGTCGCTTGCATACAGCGCATGCCTTGGGGTTCTTGCCGTGCATCCCATACATGTTTGCCGATGGACCTCCCAAGTCGCTCAGGTAACCCTTGAAGTCGGGCATCTGGATGATTTTCTTCACTTCCTTCAGGATGCTCTCCTTGCTGCGGCACACCACAAACTTGCCCTGATGGGCAGAAATGGTGCAGAATGCGCAACCACCGAAACAACCTCTGTGCAGGTTGACTGAGAACTTGATCATCTCGTAAGCCGGGATGGTCTTACCCTTGTACTTAGGGTGGGGCATACGAGTATAGGGGAGGTCGAAAGCAGCGTCTAGCTCCTCTGTAGTCATCAATGGGAAGGGAGGATTCACCACCACATACTTGCCATCCACCTCTTGTATCATGCGCTGAGCGTGCATCTTGTTGGCCTCTTCTTCCAGGTGTCTTACATTCTCGGCTTGTCCCTTCTTGTTGTGTAAGCACTCTTCGTGGCTGTGCAGGATGATGTCGTCGTCCTTGTATCCGCCAGGTATCTCGCTCTCCTTGCAGAGGAAGGTTATCTGGGGCATCTCGTGGATTTCCTTCATGGTCTTGCCCTGTGCCAACGCATCTGCCAACTCTACGATGGAGCGTTCGCCCATGCCATAGAGGATGAGGTCTGCACCTGAATCACAAAGGATACATTTGCGGAGCTCGTCTTTCCAATAGTCATAGTGGCTGATGCGGCGCAAGGAAGCCTCGATGCCACCCAATGCGACGGGCACATCGGG
The DNA here is from genome assembly GCA_002297965.1 of Candidatus Segatella papionis. Lineage (GTDB taxonomy): Bacteria > Bacteroidota > Bacteroidia > Bacteroidales > Bacteroidaceae > Prevotella > Prevotella papionis. The sequence goes on along the minus strand of DBLF01000051.1, from coordinate 19,783 downwards.
AAAGAGTTTCTTCAATATCTGGGTATAGACGATGCTAGGGTAGTCTGGACGCATGTCGTGGCGTGAGTCGGGACTGAAGGCATCTTCGCTACGCATGCGACGGTTGGCAGTGTAGCGATTCACCATCGAGTCCATGGCTCCTGGTGATACGCCAAAGAAAAGGCGTGGTCGTCCTAGCTTCTTGAAGTCTCGGAAGTCGCCATGCCAGTCGGGTTGGGGTACGATGGCCACCTTATAGCCATGCGCCTCCAGCACTCTGCCCAAGATGGCAGGACCGAAGGCAGGATGGTCGATGTAAGCATCGCCCGAGAAGAGGATAACATCCAGTTCGTCCCATCCTCTGAGTTCACACTCTTTCTTCGTTGTGGGGAGGAAGTCTGTCAGTTTGTAATCCATTAGTGATTTTCTTTGGGGATATTAATCATTCACTGCGTCTGGTTCTGCCTCGGCAGCTGCCTCAGTTTCTTTTTTGTCCTTCCAATCTACATAGAGCAATACCAGATTGTGGAGACCGAGTGCCTTCATATTCTGGTTGTAGATGACGTCGAGACAGAGATCGAGCAATGCCTTGTCCTTGATGTCGCTGCTTTCCAAAAGTGAACGAACGTTGAACTTCAGCTTGTCTAGCACCTCTTCGTCAATGATGCCATTGCTGTCAACGAGGTTGCGGAGCAACTGATACTTGTCGATGGTCTCTAAATGCTGGTCGCTTACTTCTATTGAGCGAGTGCCAGACTGGTTTGCTTGAATCTTATACATAGTCTTATATTTTTAAATTTAACATTTTCTGTTTTTATTCTCTATTCTACCAGAATGTGGCATCCAGACGATTACTGCATTTATCAGAATGTGATATTCTGACGATTACTGCATTTATCAGAATATAGCATCCTGACGATTACGATATTTTTGTTATTCCGTCAGAAACTTGAGGATGCCGAGCATAATGCTGTTGCGAGTCTTTTCGTCGCTGATGCATTCCAATGGGAAGCCCATGGTGAATGTGCGATAACTGGTGCTTCTGTATGCCACGGCAGCACTGGTGCCCGTGAGGTAACGCATGGCGCAGAAGGCTGTGGTACCCACCGGCTTCAGAATCTCGGGATGCGTTGCCGCGTAGTGACGGGCGTTTAGGTCGTGGAAGTAACTGAATTCCTTACCCAGCCCGCTTACCATAGATGATGTTGCCACGATGCTGTCGCGCTCAGTGACGGTGGAGTCTTCTGGATTGACATCTTTCACCACAAATTTGGTGCCGGTTGGCTCGTAATACACTTTGAAGATGTCGCTCATAAAGCTTTTCTCCTCATTTGTCTGCATATCGCTACCATTATAGGAACCGCTTACCAATAGTCTTCCGCCGCTCAGGGCGTAATATTTGATGCGCTTTTGCAGGGCGGCAGGGAAGGTCTTGAAGTATTGGTGAGTGTAACCGTCATGTCGTTCCAGTCCGTTGATGAGGTCCACCGCTTGATACTTGCCCATGTCTATCTTTCCCGAGACGATGGCTTCGCTAGAGCAACTGGCGATGCTGTATTTGTTGCCAGAGGCAATGGCACGAGCGTGCTCTTCTGTATAGTTGAAGTCGTTGCCGGCAACAAATTCTCCCACCATCTCATTTCCGCAATATCCCAACCCGCTGGAGGTCTCGTTGCCCATTTTGGTGATGTCGAATACCTTTTGCTTTCCGCTCCATCCGGCTGTCAGGCCGTAGCTTACGCCTGGGTCTTGGTCGAAGTCGAATCCTTGCAGGGTGTCGTTGTCGATTACTTGTGGAGAGGCAAGTCGATGGAAGTTGTTGACCACCAGTATCTTCTTGCTGGAGGCAGGATTGTAGAGCGCAGAGAGGGTCTCTGAAGGGAAACTCTCGCCGCCTTGGTTTACAGCGGCAACCCTGAAGTTGTATAGCTTGCCAGGTTCCATCTTGACGCTGTATTGAGTGGAGCGTACCATTGTTCCATTGTCGAATCCGCCCTTTCCCTCAGCTTGATACACGATGTATCCTGTTGGCTTGGCTGATGGCTCGGTCTTGTCTAGTTGGGTACTCCAGCTCAGGTTGGCATACCCTTGGTGGTCTATTTCCACGCTGAAGTCTTTGGGAGCCAAGGGCTGCACCACATAGTCGGCTCCGTGGTTGCTGCTCACATATCGGAGAATGGTCTTGTAGATGGAGCGGGCTATCGTGAACTTTCCCCATGGATCTTGTGCGATGCGCATGTCGGGGAAGCTCTGGTGGGAGAGCATCTCTAAGATGGCAGATGGCACTTCGGGCAGTCGGGTCTCAGAGTAATTCTTGTCCCATAAATATCTTTTGCCAAACGAACCAAAGGTTGCGGTCATGTCTTCCACCAGATTGTCACGCAGTGCTTGGGCGAAATCTTTAGAAGCCATTCTAGAAATTCCGCTGTTGAGCATTCCGTCGTTGAAGTTGGTGGTGCAGATGGCCAATGCGCCCCAGGTGGATTTGCCGTCGTGGTTGTATCCGGCGTCGCTGTGAAGGGCTAGCGAAAGTTCGATGGGCACATGCTTGCCTTCTATGGCAGGCATGTACACACTTCCGCCTCCTAGCCAGTTGGTCATCATCGAACGCACGTTGATGTCGTCGGCGTAGTCGTTCTTTCCTTTTCTTCCTCCATATACGCTGTAGGGTGCTCCTGCCCATTGGGCATAATATCTCGCTCCTTCCAGGCAGCGCGGCAGTCCGCTAACGAACCCTCCGCGTTCTATGTTGCCCATTCCTCCGCCGAATCTCACGGCATCTGTCGTTACGATTCCCTTTTTGGAGGCATGGTTGGTGCAAACCACTCGGTTGAATTCATTGCATCCTTTGTCGAAGTCGAAGGTGCCGAGATATACCCAGGTGCCGCCTCCCATGCGCTGGTTCACGGTGAATTCCGTGGCTTGCCCTTTGTGGTACACGATGTATTTGGCATCGGGCACACTTTTGGGCAGCGTTTGGTAGCTTACATAAACGGCATACTTGCCTTCTTTTTGGAAATTGGGCTGATAGCTCACCAGGCTGTTCTTCTTGCGCTTGGTGGCTTTGGCTTGTCTCACGGTTCCCATCTGGAAAGGGTTCTCGCCATCTTGGTATGTAGCTTGCAAGTTGGCGAATCCCAGCGAGTCGCAGGCTTTCCATTTCTTGCCGTTCTCGATTTCCTGGTAGGATAGGGAAGGCTTGTCGTCGTTGTCAACCACGATTTCCTGTTGCTGCCAGTCTCGTTCGCGGGGGGTAAAGACGATGGCTCCAGCGTTTTGCAGCATCGGGATGAGGTAGGGCACCACGATGGTCTGTGTGAAGAGATCCTCGGTGGTGCAGAAGAGGTTGGGGCGTTGCCATTTCCAGCCGCGGTCTGCATCCCAGTATCTTCCGTGCGATGCCCATAGCGAGAGGTGGCGGTTTTGCAATCCTGCGGTAATGAAGTAGGGGCGTGACGCATTAAACACCCATGGGTCGTCATCATATTCGATGCCTTCCCATGCGTTGCTGTTGCCCTCGTCGTAAGATTGCAGCATGCCTCCTGTGAAGAGCAGCAAACTGCTGATGAAGCAATATTTGATGAATCTGGTTTGTTTCACTTTTTCTTGTGATTTCTTTTAGTCGATTTTGCCAATCTTTTAGTTGATTTTGCCAATCGTAAACTTTTCCGGTTTCTTTCCCTTGAAGTCCTTGAAGTACAACTTAATTTCCCGCATGTCCTTCTCTACGTCGCCCGAAGGGATGATAGACTTGGTACACTGGATGAGCTTCTTTTCGTAATCCACTCCATAGAGGAGGATGGGGATGCCCGCCTTCAGGGCGATGAAGTAGAAGCCCTTTTTCCAATCGGGGTTAAGCGAGCGCGTGCCTTCGGGAGTGATGCACAATCCGAAACGCTCGCGCTTCTTGGCTTCCTCTGCCAGGTTGTCGGTCATGCTGGTATGTTTGCTTCGCCATACAGGTATTCCTCCCATCTTGCGGAAGATGGGCCCCAGAGGCCAGAAGAACCATTCTTTCTTCATGAGGAAGTTGCATTTCATACCCTCCGCATGAGCGAAGAGCTGCCCCAGGATAAGATCCCAGTTGCTGGTATGTGGGGCAAGGCAGATGATGTACTTCTTGGGCTGGCCGACGGTGATGTCCTTCTTCCAGCCCAAGTGTTTGTATAAAATCGACTGACAAATGTCTTTTATCATTTTTCTCTAAATAAATATAGGTATATTCGCCTTGGTTCCAACAATCCTTATGTTAGATTGCCGGGTAGGTCTCAACAATCCATTGTTGGGTTGCTGTCCAGCGAATTTTATCCCAGGTTGGAAATCTGGTCGATGATTTCACTCACCTGCTTGTTGAAGTCTTTGACGAGGCTCTTGTAGTAGGCACCAGCCTTGATGCCTGGTTCTGGGTGAGATACTCTTTTGATAAAGTCCCCGTTCACCATGACGATGGATGAGAGGATGCCGTCAACATCTTCCTGAGAAGGTTTGCCGTTGTACAAAGAAGCTGCTACAGTCTCAGCGAAAAGCTCGCTTGTGATGTAGTTGATGGTGCGTTTTAAATCTCTTTTATTAGCCATAATTTTTCACTCTAAGTTAATAATACGATGAAATGAATGCTCAAAGATAATCATTTTCTTTGGAAAAGCAATAGAAAAACAAAAAAAATATCGATATTAACGCATTTTTAGCATTTTTCTTTCTGTATCTCGTGGAAATTCCTTAAATTTGCAGTGTTTTTGAAGTTTCAACTAATTAAATATAAAAACGAATTATGGAAAAAAGTGCATTGCAGATTGCAAGAGCTGCTTATCAGCCAAAATTGCCTAAGGCACTCCAGGGTCCAGTGAAGGCCGTTGAGGGTGAGGCAACACAGTCAGTAGGTAACCAGGACGAGATCAAGGCTCTCTTCCCTAACACATACGGTATGCCTGTCATCACTTTCGAGGCTGGCGAGGCTAAGGAGCTTCCTGCTTTCAATGTGGGTGTTATCCTCTCTGGTGGTCAGGCTCCTGGCGGTCATAACGTCATCTCTGGTCTCTTCGACGGTGTGAAGTCTCTCAACCCAGCTAACAAGCTCTATGGCTTCATCCTCGGTCCTGGCGGTCTCGTTGACCACAACTATATGGAGATTACTTCTGAAATCATGGACGACTATCGCAATACTGGTGGTTTCGACATCATCGGTTCTGGTCGTACCAAGTTGGAGAAGGAAGACCAGTTTGAGAAGGGTATCGAGATCCTCCGCGAGCTCGGCATCAAGGCACTCGTCATCATCGGTGGTGATGACTCTAACACCAACGCTTGCGTTCTCGCTGAGTACTATGCTGCCAAGAAGTATGGCGTACAGGTAATCGGTTGCCCTAAGACTATCGACGGTGACTTGAAGAACGAGCAGATTGAGACATCTTTCGGTTTCGATACAGCTTGCAAGACATACTCTGAGCTTATCGGTAACATCGAGCGCGACTGCAACTCTGCACGCAAGTACTGGCACTTCATCAAGTTGATGGGTCGTTCAGCATCTCACATCGCCCTTGAGTGCGCACTCCAGACTCAGCCTAACATCTGCTTGGTTTCTGAGGAGGTTGAGGCTAAGAACATGTCACTCGACGATGTTGTAACTTATATCGCTCAGGTTGTTGCAGCTCGTGCTGCCGAGGGTCACAACTTCGGTACTGTCCTCATCCCAGAGGGCTTGATCGAGTTCATCCCTGCCATCAAGAAGCTCATCGCTGAATTGAACGAGGTTCTTACAGACCCTGCAACAGGCGAGAGCCGTGAGTTTGCTTCTGCCGAGGAGCAGATTGCATTCGTTAAGGGTGCCATCGCTAAGGACAACCTCGCTGTATTGGAGTCTTTGCCTGCCGACGTAGCTCGTCAGCTCTGCCTCGACCGTGACCCTCACGGAAACGTACAGGTATCTCTCATCGAGACAGAGAAGTTGCTTTCTCGCATGGTAGCTACTAAGCTCGCTGAGTGGAAGAAGGAGGGCAAGTTTGTAGGTAAGTTCTCTGCACAGCACCACTTCTTCGGTTACGAGGGCCGTTGCGCTGCTCCTTCTAACTACGATGCAGACTACTGCTACTCTCTTGGTTACAACGCATCTCGCTTGATTGCCAATGGCAAGACTGGCTATATGTCTATCATCAAGAACACTACAGCTCCTGCTGCTGAGTGGATTGCCGGTGGTGTGCCTATCACTATGATGATGAACATCGAGCGTCGTAACGGTGCCAACAAGCCTGTTATCCGCAAGGCTCTCGTAGAGCTTGATGGTGCTCCATTCAAGTTCTTCGCAGCTCATCGTGAGCAGTGGGCTAAGGAGACAGCTTACGTATATCCAGGTCCTATCCAGTACTGGGGTCCTTCTGAGGTTTGCGACCAGACCACAAAGACTCTCCAGTTGGAGCAGGCTAAGTAATGGCTAAAGGCTGTAAAGTCCAATAAAGGCTAAGTAATGGCTAAAGGCTATGAAGTCCAATAAAGGCTTTAAAAGCCAATATAGGCTAAGTAATATTTTAGGGCGCTAGATTTTGCTCTAGTAGGCCATTAGGGAGGGGTTGCCGTCAGAAATGATGTCTTTAACAACCTCTCCCTCTTTTTTATAGATACAATATGGTAAACAAGCAACGTAGCATCGGCAAACAATCTGCCAAGAGAAGCTCTGCCTCTGTTAGAGGTGGTAGGGCGACGAGACGTCCTGTGCGTAGGCGCAGGTCGAAGCGTTCGTCTTCTCTCTTTCGCCGCTATCCTCGCTGGGCATGGTGGATAGGTGGAGCGGGTGTCATTTTGCTTTACGTCTTTTTGTTTTACCATTTCTTCGTAGGTCCCACAGGCTTTCGCTGGCGTGCGCTTTATGGTGATGAGGAATATCCCGAGGGATATGAGATTCATGGCATCGACATTTCTCATTATCAGGGCAAGATAGATTGGGAGCAGCTTCACAATGCCATGATCAAGGGGTGTCCCGTTCGTTTTGTCATTATCAAGAGTACGGAGGGTGCTAGCCGATTGGACGATAATTTCCGTGAGAATTTCAATCAGGCTCGTGACTTCGGTTTCATTCGTGGCGTGTATCATTTCTGGAGCAATAAGTCGTCGGCTCGCGAGCAGGCGTATTATTTCCTGGAGCAGGTGCATCTAACGGATGGCGACCTGCCGCCGGTTCTCGACATCGAGCATAAGCCCGACGATAAGAGCGTGGAGGATTTTCAGCGTGATGTGCTCACCTGGCTGCATATCGTGGAGGATAAGTATCATGTGAAGCCCATCATCTATACCTATTATAAGTTTAAGGAAATGTATCTTGGTGCGCCTGTCTTCGATGACTATCCTTACTGGATAGCCCACTATTATGTAGATAAGGTGCAATACAAGGGTAAATGGAAATTTTGGCAGCATACGGATGCGGGCAAGTTGCCGGGCATCAAGGGCTATGTCGATTTCAATATCTACAACGGTAGTTTCTACGACCTCAAGCAATTGTGCATCGGGAGCAATAACGACGAGAAGAAATTTGATGAAGACCAAGACGAATAAAGGTTGAACCGCCTCGCTGAAGCGAGATGCTGTTCAACCTTTATTCGTTATTGGCGACACAAAGACTGTTCAACCTTTGTTCGTTATTGGCTACAAGCTGGATTTGTGCCTTGTCAAAGTTTTTCCTATTCTCCTAATACGAGGCAAGTCCAGTTGTTGTCCGTATGCCTTGTTATCTCGTGTAGGCCCAGCTCTTCGGCTTTTTCCAGCAATACGGGAACGTCTTCCTCATAGAAACCGCTGAGTATCAGGGTAGCTCCCGAGTTCATCACGCTGCGGAACAGCTTCATGTCGCTTAGCAAGATGTTGCGGTTGATGTTCGCCATCACCACATCGAAGACACCGCTCACATGATTGAGCACGCTGCTGTTTCCGAAGAGCACCTCCATGTTATCCACCCCGTTGAGCACGGCGTTGTGCTTGGCGTTTTCCACGCTCCATTCGTCGATGTCGTAGCCCACCACTTCCTTGGCGCCTAGCTTGGAGGCGGTGAGTCCCAGGATGCCAGTGCCAGTGCCGCAGTCCAGCACACGCTTGGTCTTGATAGGTATTTGCAGCATCTGCGAGATAATCATTCTTGTGGTCTCGTGGTTGCCAGTTCCGAAAGCCAGTTTCGCCTCGATGCCTATCTCGATGATGTCGGGGCGTTCCGAGGTGTCGGGATATAGCTCGGGATGCTTGGCGTCATAGATTACTACTTGGTCGTCCACGAAAATAGGGTCGAAGCCTTGCTCTTCCCACTCTTGGTTCCAGTCCTTGTCCTCGGCATCCTTGATGTCGTAGGTGATGGGAGTGCGGGCAATGGGAAAGTCGGCGATGTAGGCATCCAGTGCCTCCTGGTCGAAGAGTTCCTTCTGCACGTATGCCTCCATGCCCGTCTCCGTTTCCTCGAATGACTCGAATCCCGCTTCAGCGGCTCCGTCTGCCAATAGGTCACGGCAGGCTTGCATCAAGTCGTCCGCTGCCTCAATTTTGAATGTAGCTACTAAGTATTTCATAACTTAAAATGTTTCTTTTCTTCTTATATGAATGTCATTAAAGTGTAAAAAAGCTTGATTTCGCTTAATTCTTCTGCAAAATTATAAAAAAATAGGGGAAAACCTATCATTATTTAGGGATTTTCTGTAATTTTGCATAAAGATATGCAATAATTTTGCAGTTAGAATATTATATAGGTAAGAAAATTAAAAGAAAAGGAGAAATATATGTTTAAGAAAATGTATCTTCTGGCAGTCCTGATGGCAGCCGCCATGCCATTGACTTCGATGGCACAGGACGATGACCTCTACTTCAATCCGAAGAAGGAGGCCAAGGAGAAGGCGGAGCGGAAGGCAACCCTTCTGCGTGAGTACAACGCTCAGAAGGCTCGCCGAGACAGTATCTACGCCCTCTTCTGGAGCGGCAGCAATCGCAGCGTGGATGACTACAACCGTGGGGGAAGATTTCTGAGTCACTACGAGAAGGTGGGCACCGACTCGTTGGACAACGACATCATCCAGTTCCATGTGGGCAAGGGCTCGGCTCCCGACAGCATCTATGATGATGCTTACTTCGCTCAGAAATATGCCGACCAGGATGAGGACTTCAGCCGTACCCGCGATATGAGCCGTTGGGATGGTTATTACGATCCTTGGTTCTACGACTATTATGGCTATGGTCCTTATTATTGGCGCAGCAGAATGTGGGGATGGCACAACCCTTGGCGATATGGTTACTATGCAGGCTGGTACGACCCTTGGTTCGATCCTTGGTACGACCCATGGTATTATGGCTACGCTGGCTGGTACGGCTGGTACGACCCATGGTATTATGGCTGGGGCGGTTGGTATAGCCCTTGGTACTGGGGTGGCCCGATGGTGGGCCATGTGAGCTATGGTGGCTTCGCCGGTGGCAAGAACTATCGCAACCCTGGACGCATCGATGCTTCCAACGCCTATGTTTATGGAGGCTCTAGGGGCAACAACACTTATACTCGCAGGAGCAGCTCCAACCGTGGTTTTGGTCAGCGTCGTGACACGGGCAACTATAATTACAACAATAATAACTCTAACTTCGGCACTCGCAGCAACTCCAGCTTCGGCAACCCTGGCGGTAGCTTTGGCGGCGGAGGCAGCTTCGGAGGCGGTCGCTCTGGTGGTGGCAGCTTCGGCGGAGGCGGTGGTCGCTCTGGCGGCGGTAGCTTCGGCGGTAGAAGATAGTAGGAGATAAAAAAGAAATGTGCGTGGCAATCATTGGGGCGGAATACCCCCTGATGATTGCCATCGTTAAGATAAAATATAAAATTATGAATAATTTGAAACATATTCTTTTTGCCAGCTTGCTGATGGCATCCATGAGCGCAGCTGCGCAAGAGACTTATCAAGATACCAAGTTGGCGCAGAGCCAGCTTACGGGTACTGCTCGTTATGTAGGTATGGGTGGTGCGATGGAGGCTTTGGGAGCCGATATTTCCACCATCAGTTCCAACCCTGCCGGTGTAGGTCTGTTCCGCAAGAATCAGGTGAGCATCTCGGCGGGCGTGATAGCCCAAAGTGGTGTCGATAACCACGTGAGCTTTGGTGGTCAGACCATCGACTTCGATGGCAAGAAGAGTCATCCTACCTTCGACCAGGTAGGCATCGTGTGGAACTCGAAGCTCAGAAAGTCCAGCTCCTTGAACTTGGCGTTCAATTACCATAAGAGCACAGACTTCGGACAGATTCTCGCTGCTGCCAATTCCTTGAGCAATGCTTCGCAGAACAAGCTCACTGCAGCCAAGTATGCCGAGGGCGTGGATGGTTGGAGTGCCGTGGATGCCAATTACGGTGGCTACAAAGGCAATGATGGCAACTATCAAAATGGTCTCTTGTCTGTTACGTCCGATGGTCAGTTGGCATACGCCAATGCCAATGCTTATCTCTTCGGTCAGTATCAGCATGGCTACATAGGCGACTACGATTTCAATATCAGTGGTTCCATTCAGAACAGGGTGTGGCTCGGTCTTACCGTGGGCTTGCACGACGTGCATTACAACAGCCATTCGATGTATGCGGAGAATCTGGTGGATGGCAATCTCTGCGACTCATACGAGCAGCTTAAGATTACCGGTACGGGTTACGACCTGAAGGCTGGTATCATTTTCCGCCCGGTGGAGAACTCTCCTTTCAGAATCGGTGCGTACTTCAATACGCCTATATTCTACGACCTCTCGCTCAGTGGTGCTCACGATGTATCGATGTATGGCAAGCAAAATCCAAGCACCTTCACCGACAAGGATGCTGCGGGCAATGTAGTCAATGCTCCTTGTTATACAATGGGTGACAAGGGGCAGGCAGTGGATTATGATTTCCGCCTGGACACGCCTTGGAAGGTGGGTGTGAGCCTCGGACATACCGTGGGCAATTACCTCGCCTTGGGTGCTACCTATGAGTACGCTTGGTATAACCACATGGACAATCGTGTCAAGGACGGTGGCTATTACGACTACTATTGGGGCGATTACTATGAGACCAGCAGTAGCGACGAGGCGATGAACGCCGATACACGTGCCAACCTCAAGGGTGTAAGTACCTTGAAGGTGGGTGCGGAAATCAAGCCTACTTCCATGCTTGCCATCCGTTTGGGCTACAACTATGTGTCGCCTATGTTCCAGGATGGGGCTTATCGTGACCAGACCATCGGCAGCAATGGCGTGGATATAGCCACATCCACCGACTATACCAATTGGAAGGCTACTCATCGCTTTACCTGTGGTCTCGGTTTCAATTACGAGAACCTGAGCATCGACGTGGCATACCAGTACTCTATGCAGAAGGGTGACTTCTATCCTTTCCAGACCTATACCAACGACGACGCTGCGCTTAGCAACATTCCTACAGCCAGCAAGGTGGATAACCATCGCCATCAGCTCTTGATGACGGTAGGATATAAGTTCTAGTTCGCCCTAAAAAGTGCGGAGTGAAGCTTAAAGAAAGTGAAAATACCAAGTTTTACGCTGTGCAGACGTAAAAAATAGCAGGAAAATTTGGTCGATTCAAATAAAAGCTTTACCTTTGCAATTGTAAGCTAGATGATAGCAAGATGCTAGATTCTGGCTGATAGCTTTGAGTGATTCACCTCTTTTGGGAGTTTTTCATCTCATTTGGGGTCACAAGATATATTAGTTTTTTTAGTGGTTAATTTAGTTTTAGTAAGTATGTGATAGGATCTGTTGTGAAACAGGTCCTATTTTTTGTTTTTGTATGGCCTTGATGACCTTCCCCCTGTGTTACGACGTAAATCAATCTGCGTCACGACGAAAAAAATATGGGGGTTAGAGTGGTTATAGAAAAAGCAAAGTTGATATTGGAGGCAAAGTGGATGTAGGAGGCAAAGTGGATATAAAGCAAAAAAAAGCGTCTCCCAAATAAATGGAAAACGCTTTTTTAGTACACCCTTAGGGATTCGAACCCTAGACCCACTGATTAAGAGTCAGTTGCTCTACCAACTGAGCTAAGGGTGCAACAAACTGTAAGTGATATGAAACCACTCTGTGTGGTGATATGAAATCACTAATTAAAGCTTTAATGGTGATTCCGCAAGGATTCAAAC
>DBLF01000051.1:7464-7636 GCA_002297965.1 Candidatus Segatella papionis | reverse complement strand
TTCAGTTGAGCTACGGAACCATACCTTTAGCTTTTGTATTGTACACCCTTAGGGATTCGAACCCTAGACCCACTGATTAAGAGTCAGTTGCTCTACCAACTGAGCTAAGGGTGCAACAATCTTTTTGTATTGCTTGCAAATATCATCGAGAGTGATTCCGCAAGGATTCAAA
>DBLF01000051.1:0-7407 GCA_002297965.1 Candidatus Segatella papionis | reverse complement strand
TTCAGTTGAGCTACGGAACCATTCGTGATGTGTTTCAGAAGAGAAGGGCTATCAGCCGTCGGAAGTGATTCCGCAAGGATTCAAACCTTGAACCTCTTGATCCGTAGTCAAGTGCTCTATTCAGTTGAGCTACGGAACCATTCTTTTTAGCCTTTGTACACCCTTAGGGATTCGAACCCTAGACCCACTGATTAAGAGTCAGTTGCTCTACCAACTGAGCTAAGGGTGCAACTTTTAAAAGCCTCATTTCTGAATTGCGAGTGCAAAGGTACTACAAATTTTTGATTCCACAAAATTTTTTGCAAGTTTTTTTTCAATTTTCTGCAATTTTTTTCTTCACGAAGGTTCCCATCGTATGCTTGATGCCTCGCTCGTTGATACTGCACAGACGGTAGCATCCATCGCTTAAACTACTGATGTTTACCTTGTTATCGTCGCTCGTGATATGCGCAATGGCTATACCTTGCAGCGTTTCCACCAGGAAAATGTTGGTATCCATTTTTTTCGCTATTTCTGGCAATGTTACGCTTTGTGCGTCGCAATAGAGCATTTTGGCAGCTCCCATCTTCATGCCGCTCTGCTGTTTCTCGCCGTCATTTTCTTGTGTTGCGTCACTTTCCGTGCCATATCCATCCATGGCGGTGATGGCAAAGTAGAGGGGTTGCTCGCTTTCGTCTGGTTTCATCAGCAGTTGGTTGCCCAGGTGGCGAGCAGCTATCAGATTCTTGGCGTCCGTCACATCCACGGGATATTTTCGGCTCGCATATACATTATTATATATATAGGGAGTCTGGATGGGAGAGCCGTCCGTATAGTTGGTGGGGTTATTCCAAGATAGTTCCACGTAGCCTTTCGCATTTTTGATGTGGATGTCTTGTGGCTGTTGTGGCTGTCGCTCGCTAGCCCATGTCATAGGTGGCACCAGGGCTGGGTATTCGTTAAATCGGTCGGTGAAGTCGAGGATTCCCTGTTTGTTGTCGAGCAAGAACTTGTTGCGGAAGAAGCAGTAGCCCATCCCCGTGTTGCGAGTGTGATACATCTCGGGTGTCACGTCGTCGATGTTCCATTTTCCCTCCTTCGGGTCCAGGAAGTAGATGCCCAGTCCGGGAGCCACAATCTTGCCTTGGCTTTGTTCCTGCCAGTCGATGGCGAAGGGATAGAAGTTGTTGCCTCTGAAGTACATCATCGGGAATAGCTCGTCCATGAGTCCGCTCTTCAGCCATCCTTGTGCGTCTTGGCATACCGTGGTGTTGGCATTCCAGCCGTGGCTCCAGTAGCGTGCCAGGTCGTCGTACTTGCCCACGGGCGAACAGCTCATCTTCACCCAAGGCTTTTCTGATTTCACGGCATCGTGTATTTTTTCCACGATGTGGGTGATGTAGTTTCTGCCCTGTTCGCGGCTCACCTTGATTTTCCAGGTCTCGGGATAGCGGATGTAGTCCAGGTGGATGCCGTCGATGTCGTATCGGCTGGTTATCTCTCTGCAGATTTGTGCGAGGTAGTCGCCCGTGCGACTGTCCTCGGGGTTCATGTATCCGTCGGTTCCTATCTTCTTGATCAGTCCAGGAAATTTCTGGCGGAGGCTTTTGCATCCCAGTGCATCCCATTTGCCCACGGGTATGGTCACCACCCATGCGTGCAGCTCCATGCCACGCTTGTGGCATTCGTCGATGGCGAATTTCAGGGCGTCGTAGCCGGGTGTCTTTCCGGGGAATCCCGATAGGCATCCATCCCAAGGCTCATATTCCGAGGGATAAATCATGGTGCCTCTGATGCGGGTCTGGATGAGGATGGTGTTAATCTTGGCTTGCTGCAGACGGTCGAGGATGCGGCATAGCTCTGCTTGCTGCTTCTTGGCGGAGTAGGGCGACTGCGAGTAGGAGTGAGGCCAGTCGATGCCTCCGATGGTGGTGAGCCAGACCGCCCTTACCTCGTGCTTGGGCGCTTGGTCGTTATACATGATGCTGGGTACAGACGATGTCTGCTTTCCTTCCACTTTGTTTTGTGCTTCCGAGGGCAAAAATGTGCCTAAAAGCATTAAAAATGTATATAATTTCTTCATATTCTTACAATTTGCCAACAAAGATACCAATATTTTTTCGTATCTCAAATAAAAATCGTACTTTTGCGGTGCAATTCATATAAAAAGTTGTAATTTCGCAAACAATGAGCGAAAAAGCGCAAAAAGAACAGCGAAAAAACGCAAAACGAACAGCGAAAAAGCGCAAAAAGAATAGATAAATAAGAATATCTAGAGAAGAGAGAAAATTTAATAAACAATAAAAGAAAATGGTCAGTTTCATTATTAGTTTGGTTGCCCTTGTTTTGGGTTACCTTCTTTATGGAAAATTTGTGGCGCATGTGTTCGGTCCCGACGATCGTCCTACGCCTGCGGTGACCAAAGCCGATGGTGTCGACTTCTTGGTGCTGCCTAGTTGGAAAATCTTTATGATCCAGTTCCTCAATATTGCTGGCACTGGTCCTATCTTCGGCGCTATCATGGGTGCGTGGTATGGTCCTGTGGCTTATCTGTGGATTATCTTCGGCTGCATCTTCGCCGGCGCCATGCACGATTACCTCAGTGGTATGCTGAGCATCCGCAACGAGGGCGCGGGCCTTCCTGAGTTGGTGGGCAAATATCTGGGCGGAAGAACCAAGAAGGTGATGTTGGTGTTCTCCGTTCTGCTCCTCATGATGGTGGGTGCCGTCTTCGTATATAGCCCAGCCATTATCTTGGATGGCATTTGCAACTCGGGTTCCTTTGTGGGTGGACAGATGTTCTGGATCATCGTCATCTTCATCTATTACATCATCGCCACCTTGTTGCCTATCGACAAGATTATCGGCAAGGTATATCCGCTGTTTGCCTTCTCCTTGCTGTTTATGGCTGCAGCGTTGATGGTGGGCTTGTTCATCAAGTGGCCTACCTTGCCAGAGCTTTGGAGCGATTTGGCTTCTTGCAATCTCAATGAGAACCCAGCGTGGTTGGGCACGGAGCCTTTCATGCAGAAGAGTCCGCTCTTCCCATGCCTCTTCATCACCATCGCATGTGGAGCCATCAGCGGTTTCCATGCCACCCAGAGCCCTTTGATGGCTCGCTGTATGAAGAGCGAGAAGATGGGTCGCCCTATCTTCTATGGTGCGATGATTACCGAGGGCGTGGTAGCCTTGATTTGGGCCACCGTCTCCATGTACTTCTTCTATTATGGTGGATGGCGTGAGTGCGTGAGCCCTGAGGTTGCCCAGCAGTTCATCGCCCAGGTGGATGGTGGCAAGTCGCTCATCCAGAACTTCGATGCCCCTACGGTGGTTAAGATAGTATGTTCCAGCTGGCTCGGCATCGCCGGTGGCATCCTTGCCTTGCTGGGTGTGGTGGCAGCTCCTATCACCAGTGGTGATACGGCGCTTCGCAGTGCCCGCCTCATTATCGCCGAGGCGATAGGCTTGGAGCAGCACTCCATGCGTCGCCGTCTCTATGTCTGCATTCCTTTGTTTGCCGTCACGATGGCTATCCTGGTTTGGCAGATGGAGAATCCTGATGGTTTCAATATCATCTGGCAGTACTTCGGTTGGGCTAACCAGACTCTGTCTGTCTTCACCCTCTGGACACTGACGGTCTATCTGGTGCAGCGCAAGAAACCATTCATCATCACCTTGGTGCCAGCCTTGTTTATGACGGTGGTTTGCTCCACCTTCCTGCTCATCTCGCCTACGGCTTTGGCGTTGAGCGAGCCAGTGGCTTATACCGGTAGCGTCATCATCTTGGTGCTTGCCTTGGTTTGGTTCTTCGCTTGGTACCGCAAGTATCAGAGGGCATAAGTAATCAGAAATGATAAATATCCGAAAGGATAAGTATTCGAGAAGAATAAATTTCCGAAAGGATAAAAGAATAGAATATATATATTAAACACATTATTTGTGCGTATGAAAAAATTAGTATTCGCAGCGTTGGCTCTCATGGTAAGCATGGGAGCCAATGCTCAGTTTGAAAGTGGTAAAAAGTATTGTGGCGCTTCGCTCACAGGACTGAGTCTGAGCTATAATGGTACGGAAGACTTTAAGTTTGGCGTACAGGCGAAGGCGGGATATTTCGTGGATAAAGACTTGATGCTCTTGGGTCAGGCGGAATACACTCACTCCGGACAAGACGGTGTGAAGGATTATTTCTCCGTGGGGGCACAGGGCAGATATTACATCGAACAGAACGGACTCTACCTCGGTTTTGGCGCCAAGTTGGTTCATACGGGTAGCTACAACGACTTGATGCCGGGAGTGGAGGTAGGCTATGCTTATTTCATCAGCCGTCAGGTCACCATCGAGCCAGCCATCTATTACGACCAGAGCTTCAAAAACCATTCCGACCACTCCACGGTGGGCTTCAAGGTAGGATTGGGCATTTATCTCTAGTGAGTATGGCGCAGCAATATTCTTCTGTATTGTTGGAGAAAGCGGTGGGCGAGTTCGCCAAACTGCCGGGCATCGGGCGCAAGACGGCTTTGCGCCTTGTGCTTTTCATGCTTCGCAGGAGCGATGCCGATGTCACCCAATTTGTGGATTCCGTGGCTCGCTTGAAGCGTGAGGTGAAATACTGCAAGGTTTGCCATAACATCAGCGACACCGAGATTTGTCCCATCTGTTCCGATGGGCGCAGAGATGCCACCACCATCTGTGTGGTGGAGAATGTGCAGGATGTGTTGGCGGTGGAGAACACCCAGCAGTTCCGTGGACTCTATCATGTCTTGGGCGGCATCATTTCGCCGATGGATGGCATTGGTCCCGCCGATTTGGAGATAGATTCTCTCGTGCGTCGTGTGGCTGAGGGCGGCATCCAGGAGGTCATCCTGGCGTTGAGCAGTACGATGGAGGGCGACACCACCAATTTCTATATCTCCCGCAAGCTTGCCGACTATCCCGTGAAGCTATCCGTGATAGCTCGAGGCATATCCGTGGGCGATGAACTGGAATATACCGATGAGGTTACGTTGGGGCGCAGCATTCTCAATCGCACCCCTTTCTCCACTACGTAGCCCAGAGCTTGATCGCTCAACATTCAACACTCAACATTCAACACTCATTTTATCGTGAATATCAAGCAAGTACAACAAATATTGAAGACCCAGTTTTTTCTGATGGTTGGCATCGCCTTGTTGATGGTGGCGCTTTATGAGACCGAAATTCTCACGCCTACCGATCTCTCTGCCTCCACCACCTGGGTGTTTGGCATCTTGGTGGTGATGGAACTGCTTACCATCCTGGTCATCCCTGTGGCGTTGAAACTTTTCAGCCTGAAGAGCGTTCGCCGAAGATTGGTGGCTCGCAAGGGCGATGCTCTGCTCTCTTGGGGCACGGCTCGCATCAATATGCTCTGCCTGCCTATGCTCGTCAACACCTGGATGTATTATCAGACCATGTCGCCAGCCTTTGGCTATATGGCCATCATCTTGTTGCTCTGTCTGTTCTTCGTCTATCCTTCCATGGAGAGATGCACGGATGAAACCACAGCCGAGGAGGAACAGTCTGGAAACATCAAATAAAGGAAACCATCAAATAAAGGAAACCATTAAACAAAAGAATCGTGCCCATGAAACTCTCCGTTGTCATTGTCAACTATAACGTGAAGTATTACCTCGACCAGTGTCTTCGCTCCGTGCTTCGTGCCTTCGAGGTGATGGGCGAGGAAACCCGATGGCAGCAGGGCGACGAGCAGATGGCTGAAGTCATCGTGGTGGATAATCATTCTTCCGATGGATCGCTTGCCTATTTGCGGCAGCGTTATCCCCGGGAACGTTATCCGATGGTG
The DNA here is from genome assembly GCA_002297965.1 of Candidatus Segatella papionis. GTDB lineage: Bacteria > Bacteroidota > Bacteroidia > Bacteroidales > Bacteroidaceae > Prevotella > Prevotella papionis. The sequence goes on along the minus strand of DBLF01000051.1, from coordinate 1,607 downwards.
CGCTTCGTGGCGAGTGCCCATAATCTGGGCTTTGCCCGTGCCAACAACCTGGCTATTCGGCAGAGCCAAGGCGAGTATGTCTTGTTGCTCAATCCCGACACCATCGTGGGCGAACACGTGTTGGCGGCATGCGTGCAGTTTATGGAAGCCCATCTAGATGCAGGTGCGGTGGGAGTTCGGATGCTTAATGCCGCTGGCAAGCGGGCGTTGGAGAGTCGCAGGGGCTTGCCCACGCCTTTGGTTTCCTTCTTCAAGATGCTGGGCTTTTGCAATCGTTGGCCCCGCCATCGCCTGTTTGGCAGATATTATATGGGGTATCTCTCGTGGGATGCTCCCCATCAGATAGAGGTGGTGAGCGGAGCCTTCTGTATGTTGCGTCGCTCGGCGCTGGATAGGGTGGGGCTTCTCGACGAGGATTTCTTTATGTATGGCGAGGACATCGACCTTTCCTGTCGCATCCTCAAGGCGGGTTATCACAATTATTTCTTGCCGCTCGACATCCTGCATTACAAGGGCGAGAGCACCGAGAAGTCCAGTTTCCGCTATGTGCATGTGTTCTATGAGGCGATGCTCATCTTTTTTCGCAAGCATTATTCGGGCATGTCGTTCCTCATCAGCCTGCCCATTAAGATGGCCATCTATGCCAGTGCCTGTGTAGCCCTTGCCAGGATGACGGTGGGCAGGGTGAGGAAAAGTCTGGGCTTCTTTACGCCTCGTGAGTGGGAACCTTCCGATTGCTTCCTCTTCGACGCCGACAAGATGAGCTATGAGGAAATCTTGCGCCAGCTTTCGATGAGGTCGGATGGGCACACCAAGATTGCCACCTATACCCAAGACATCGGAAAGGTAATCACCGAGAGAGAGGTGCTGGACAGGGAAGAAATGGACAATATATATAATGTACGCGCGTACATTAATATATAGGAAAACAAATAGGAAAAATAGGTAATTAGCTATAGAAAGACAAATAGATGGAAAAACAAAACATTCATTTGCGGGCGATGGAGCCGGAGGATTTGGATTTCCTCTTCGAGATAGAGAATGACGAGAGCCTCTGGGAGGTGGGCAATACCAATGTGCCTTACTCCCGACAGGTGTTGCTCGACTATATCACCTCGTCCACCGCCGACATTTACACCGACAAGCAGGTGCGGTTCATCATCGAGAACAGTCAGCATCAGGCGGTGGGCATCATCGACCTGATGAATTTCGACCCTCGTCACCAGCGTGCCGAGTTGGGCGTGGTCATTCGACAAGAGTTCCGCAGACAGGGGTTGGCGGCTTCCGCCATCCTGCATTTGTTGGATTATGCCCGTAGGGTGCTCCATTTGCATCAAGTATATGCGATAGTGGGCATCCGAAATACGAAGACGGTCAGAATGCTGGAATCTGTTGGATTTCAGGGCGATAAGATACTCCGCCAGTGGCTCTCCGTGTCTGGTGAAAGCGATGGGGGATATGAGGATGCTTACTTTTTGCAATTTTTTTTGTAAAAAATATGCAGAAAATTTGGTGGAATCAAAAAAATGTAGTACCTTTGCACTCGCAAATGAGAAATGAGCCTTAAGTGGTTAAGAAAAATGCTTCTTTTTGGTGCGTTAGTTCAG
>DBLF01000104.1:18185-19128 GCA_002297965.1 Candidatus Segatella papionis | reverse complement strand
ACCTTCTCGCCCATCTTCAAGAGGTCACGAAGATTTTGGATAGCTGGCGGAATACTGTCGAGGAAATGCTTCTTTCTCTCGAAGTAACCACGGAATCCGTAGGCACCCAACACCTGCAAAGTGCGGAAGAGCACGAAGAGACTCAGGCGATTCACGAAATGGCGAACCGATGGCACCTCGGTATAGTTCTTGAGCGACTGATAATACTCCCAAACCAACTCCCTGCGCAACTTGAACGAATACTTAGCCGATGCCTGCCAAAGGAAGGAAGCCAAGTCGTAATAGAATGGTCCCTTTCTGCCGCCTTGGAAATCAATAAAGTATGGATTGCCTTCAGGGTCAAGCATGATGTTGCGAGCCTGGAAGTCACGATACAGGAAACTATCCATCTGCTCAGAAGTCAAGTCCTTGGCAAAGAGACGGAAGTTCGCCTCCAACTTCAATTCGTGGAAATCCAAGTCTGTAGGCTTCAAGAAACAGTACTTGAAGTAGTTGAGGTCGAAGAGCACACTATCCACGTCAAACTCCGGCTGCGGATAGCAGTTGCTCCAATCCAACCCACGGGCTCCCCGTATCTGGATGTTAGGCAACTGGCGGATAGTCTTCACCAGCAGTTCCTTCTCCTTCTGGTTGTATCTGCCCCCAGCCTCACGTCCCCCCTTAATGGCATCGAAGAGCGAAGTGCTGCCCAAGTCTTCCTGGATATAATAGAGTTCATCGTCGCTCACAGCCAACACCTTTGGCACAGGCAACTGTCTGAGCGTAAAATGATTGGCAAGATAGACGAAGGCATGATCCTCGTCACGGCTGGTTCCGATGACACCGATGACGGTGGAACCATCCTGCTTAACCATGCGAAAATATTGGCGGTTGCTCCCTTGTCCCGGCAACTTCACCACGCCAGCAGGTTCCTCCTGTGCCCACTGCTTATAGAGATTGATTA
>DBLF01000104.1:16130-18102 GCA_002297965.1 Candidatus Segatella papionis | reverse complement strand
TTTTCCTTATTGAGCTTGCGACGCTTGCGGTCGTCGTCAATCTTCTGGGCGAAGTTATCACCGATGAAGAGAAGCAATAAGATACCTAGCGTAGTCAGGAACGAGTTTGTAGTCGTCATTCCCAACTCAGCCTTTGTGATATAAATGAGTCCTCCGATAACAATCAGGAAGACCAATGCTTTTTTCCAGTCTAAACTATACATTGCGCAATATCATAATTGTTTGGTGCAAAGATAGCATTTTTTGAGGAATACACAAAAAGAATGGGGAACTATTTTCAATAAAAAGCGCAAAAAAAATCGGATGTCTCACGACAACCGATTTCCAAAAACAAACTACTTAAAAACTAATCTACTAAAACAAATCAAAAAAATATCTTTGTCGGCGACCGGAATCGCACGAATCTTCTTTATTTCGGTTGCAAAGTTACAAAAAAAGACTATTCGCTCCAAATAATTTTGCGAAATTTTGCATCTTTCAAAGAAAAAAAATAAAAAAACAGGGGTAATTCGTTGAGAATCACCCCTGTTTGATATATTTGGCTTGCAAATGTAGTCTCGGATACATCTACACCATCTTGCTTTTTTTGACCCAATTACATCATGCCGCCCATGCCTGGAGCTGCAGGTGCTGCTGGAGCAGCTGGCTCTGGTTTGTCAACCAAGACGCACTCTGTAGTCAAGAACAAGCCTGCGATAGAAGCTGCATTCTCCAAAGCTACACGCTCTACCTTGGCTGGGTCAACGATACCTGCCTTGCGCATATCCTCGTAAACATCCTTGCGAGCATTGTAACCGAAGTCACCTTCGCCCTCACGTACCTTGTTGACTACCACTGAGCCTTCGCCACCGGCGTTGGCAACAATCTGGCGGAGAGGCTCTTCGATGGCACGCTCCACGATGCGGATACCTGTGGTCTCATCGGCATTGTCACCCTTCATATCCTTCAACGCCTCCAAAGCACGGATATAAGTAGTACCACCACCAGCTACGATACCTTCCTCGATGGCTGCACGGGTAGCGCAGAGTGCATCGTCAACACGATCCTTCTTCTCCTTCATCTCGACCTCAGAGTTGGCACCTACATAGAGGACAGCTACGCCACCTGCGAGCTTAGCCAAACGCTCCTGAAGTTTCTCCTTGTCGTAAGAAGACTTGGTGTTCTCGATTTCGTTCTTAATCTGAGCCACACGGTCGTGGATGTTGTTCTTGTCGCCATGACCATTCACGATAGTGGTGTTGTCCTTGGTTACAGTTACCTTGTCGGCAGAACCCAACATATCGAGGGTAGCCTGCTCCAACTTCAAGCCCTTCTCCTCAGAGATAACGACACCACCAGTCAATACGGCGATATCCTCCAACATAGCCTTGCGACGATCGCCGAAGCCAGGAGCCTTGACAGCACAAATCTTCAAGCTACCACGCAAACGGTTAACTACCAATGTAGTCAAAGCCTCAGAATCTACATCCTCAGCGATAACGAGCAATGGACGACCACTCTCGGCAGCTGGCTGCAGGATAGGCAAGAACTCCTTCAAGTTAGAAATCTTCTTGTCGTAGAGAAGGATATATGGATTATCCATCACGCACTCCATCTTGTCGGCATCGGTCATGAAGTAACCGCTCAAGTAACCACGGTCGAACTGCATACCCTCTACCACACCGATGTTAGTGTCGCGGCTCTTGCTCTCCTCGATGGTGATGACACCATCCTTAGAAACCTTGCGCATAGCGTCAGCCAAGAGCTTACCAATCTCTGCATCGTTGTTGGCAGAAACAGTGGCAACCTGCTCAATCTTGTCATAGTTGTCATCCACCTGCTCAGCATGAGCCTTGATGTACTCCACGACAGCAGCCACAGCCTTGTCGATACCACGCTTCAAGTCCATTGGGTTGGCACCTGCGGTAACGTTCTTCAAGCCCTCGTTTACGATAGCCTGAGTCAAGATAGTAGCGGTAGTTGTACCATCACC
>DBLF01000104.1:15228-16036 GCA_002297965.1 Candidatus Segatella papionis | reverse complement strand
TCTACTTCCTTGGCAACGGTAACACCATCCTTAGTAATCTGAGGAGCACCAAACTTCTTTTCGATTACCACGTTGCGGCCCTTAGGTCCGAGAGTTACCTTCACTGCGTTAGCCAACTGATCGACACCCTTCTTCAAGAGGTCGCGAGCATCCATATTGTATTTAATATCTTTAGCCATGATTTATATTCAATGTTAAAATGTTAAGTGTTAAATGTTATCTTAGTCTTCTACTACTGCGAGTACGTCGCTTTGACGCATCATGATATACTTGGTACCCTCGAACTCAAGTTCGGTACCAGCATACTTGCCGTAGAGAACGGTATCACCCTCTTTGAGAATCATCTCTTCATCTTTAGTGCCCTTGCCAGTTGCAACGACCTTACCACGCTGTGGTTTCTCCTTTGCTGTATCAGGGATAATGATTCCACCTACTTTTTCCTCGGCTGGTGCAGGAAGTACCAGCACTCTGTCTGCTAATGGTTTAATGTTCATGATTCTATATTTTTTAAATGTTTACTTATTTTTATCTAGACCTCGCCAAGAGCCTTTTCGGGCGATGACTGGTCATTCACGCCCTATACGAAAAACGTGCCAAAGCATCAAAACTGACACTTTGGCACGCCACATTTCTCAGAGCACTGACATTTCTGTCATTCCATCTACATACAACTCGTCAATCCGAGAGTAGTACCCACAGCAGTCAATACCGTGATTATCAACTGCAAGATTGTTTTCCATGTTTCCTTTTTCATTTTTTTCGATTATTAGTTAATTGAACTTTCGCAAGTACTCAAGAATGCGCCCTG
>DBLF01000104.1:0-15190 GCA_002297965.1 Candidatus Segatella papionis | reverse complement strand
CTGTAAGGGCAAAAGCATTATACCCGTAGGCGTTCCGGGGATTTGAAATCCCCGGCAAGGGAGCTTTTACTCTACGGTTCCTGATTCCGAACCACCATTTCCTGGGTCAACATCTCCTGGATCTACCGTTCCTGAGCTTGAGCCGCCGCCCGAATCACCCCCGGTATTACCATCGCCGCTAGAGCTGCCGCCGCCGTCATCGCCCGAAGGATTGCCGCCCGAAGGATTGTTGTCGGTATCGGTTGGCGCATCAAGGTCCACCTTCGATTCTCCCGCCTTGATGGCTTTGAGCAGAGCTGCCTGTGCAGAGCGAGAAGCCACGAGGTTGAATTCGGCGTCAGCCAAGAGGTTCTTGAATTCAGAGCCAGGTTCCCAGTTTACGTTCACGCCAGTGATGTTGGCAGAAGTAAACTTGTCGGCGTTCTCCGCACCCTTCGAGCTGAGCGAGATACTGAAATCTCCCAAGTCGCCCAGTCGGATTTTCTTGCCGTCCAAGAGCTGCTCCCTCATCTCATCTACGGCGAGGTAGAGGATGGCAGCGATGTCGGCTCGCGAATAGACGCATCCGTGGTTGGCGATATGCTTGGCAAACTTCTCGATGGTCATCACCTCGGCATATTGTGCCACGGCAAAGGCGTTCTGCACCTCGGTTGCCACCAGTTCGGTGTCCTTACTCTCCGGTTCCTGTCCTGCCGCCTTGGCAGCCTTGATACGAGCCTTCGCTTGGTTGATCTCGAAGAGATTCTGGTTGATGGCTCTCATCACGATTGAATAGTTCAACATAGTTTTTCGTGTTTTTAAATCATTAAAATTACTCTTACCTTTCTTGCCCTTTCCAGGGTCATCATGCTTGACCTTTTCTGGGTCATTACTGATGATGCGTGTTGGTCATAACTTATGATCGGCCGTTGCCATAACTTATGGCTCATCGTCATCATCTCTGAATCGCAGTGCAATGAAAGTGCAAACGAGAGCAGAGCCAAGCTTGCTTGAGCTATGCCGAGTGCAGCCTTTCATCGTACGCAGTGCAAAGATACTACTTTTATCGCTTGGTTGCTCCAACCTTCTCGCCCCTCGTCGGCATTTTTCTCGGCACTTTCTTCGGCATCCTCAAAAAAAATATGGCAGAATAGAGAAAAAAATCTCCAGCGTGACCTGTGACCGTGACTTTTCCATTTTTCTCAGGAATGGCTGGGTAGAGAAATCCCTCCCGCCACATTCGCGTACCTTATTATAAATAATAAAATTATATATTACAAATTATAAATAATAATTCAAGATACGACACTTTACATTCTAAAAAAAATGGAAAAGTCACGGTCACAGGTCACGCTTTTATCATTTTTCCACCCCATTTCCTTCCCATCCCCACGCTTTTCGGCATTTTCTACCCAGCATGCCGAAGAAATCTGCCAATCTGTTTATAGAGGCGCCCCTCAAAAAAGGGAGTACGCTTCAAGAGTAATAAACATTTTAAAATTTGATCAGTTATGACAAAAAACAACTGTCTCTGCATCGACCTGAAGACGGTGATGCAACAAGACGCCCTCCTGGAGAAGGGCAAGTGTTACACAGGAGTTCTCTCTCGCACCGACGAGGAGCACTATCGTTTCGAGGAAAGCATCCGCAGAGCTCGCGCCCCTCGCAACCCGAAGCTCTTCGATGGCAACCACATCTCCATGACCCGCATGGTGAACGGCAAGTACCAGCTCCATCTCAAAACCATGGAGGCTAACGCCATCGACCCTTCCAAGTATGCCTTCGAGGTATATGGTGAGATTCTCGACGCACTTAAAATCATGGAGTAATGGAGGAGAAGAAGATTATTTTGGAGGCGACAGACCTTCCGCCAGCCATTCGATGCTACTGGGCTTCGGCACCCGAAAACTTTCGCATCCCAGCCATCCTCACCGCCATCGACTGCTATTGCGCCCTGGGCACACGCTTGAGAGCCAAGTATGTTTACGACCTCGACCCTCACGCCCTCCTCTTGCAGGTCATCATCGTGGGCGAGGCAGGTTCAGGCAAGTCGTTCACCCGTCCCATCGTCAAGCAGCTGATGCGCCCCCTTCGCCTTCGCGACCAAGAGCTCAAGCGACAGGAGCAAGCCTATGCCGACCTCAAGAAGACGCAGGCGAAGAACAAGCAGTTGCCTGAGGAGCCCCTCACCGACGTGCGGTGTCTGCAAACCATCACCAAGGCAAAACTGGTGAAGCGAGCCGACATGTTCATCCGCAAGTATGGCGAGCCTCTCGCCTTCTGGTTCTACAACGAGGAGCTGGCCACGATGACCGAGAGCAACAAGCGAGCCTTCGCCGACCTGCGCACGATGGACCGCCTAGCCTACGACCTGGGCAGCGAGTATGGTAGCGACACCCTATCGGATGCCTCCTACAATGCCGATGTCGATGTGCTCTACTGCTCCCTCTTCTGCGGCACCGAGAACGCCCTGGGCGAGTATATGGACAAGCGTTCGGTGGAGGGCGGCAACTGCACCCGCAAGGTGATAGCCGACCTGGGCGACCTGATGGGCGACGATGCCCCACGCTTCCGTCCGCTCACCGAGCGAGAGAACCGAGAGGTCAACGACACGGTAGATCGCCTCATGGCCTCCACCTACACCGACGATGGCATGCTCCAGCCCGTGCATCTCATCCCGATGCGATGGATAGAAAGCGAGGTGAAGAGCTGGTGCCAGGAGCAACGAGAGCAAGTGCTGAAGACGGGCAGCCGAGCCTTGAACTGCTTCTACAAGCGTTCGAGCGTGTCGGCATGGCGCATGGCGAGCCTGCTCTACTATCTCTGGGGCGAGACGGAGGAATCCCGTCCCAAGGTGGTGAAGTTCTATCGCTTCATGGCAGATTACATCCTGCAAGGCTTGCTCGGCAAGTGGGGGCGGCAATACGAGCACATGCACAAGATGGACGACCCGTCGGAATCCACCCAAGTGCCGCTCTACGACCAGTTGCCGAAGCGATTCTCTCGCGACCAGTTGCGAGAGCTCATCGTCAAGCTCGACCTCAGTTGTCCTGTGCGCACCTTCCTCTACAAGTGGCGCAAAGCCCGCCTCATCCATGATGTGGAGGGCATGAAAGACCTCTTCGAAAAGAATTATTAACCCCTCATTTAGTTCAAGGGGATTTGCAATCCCCGCTTATAATTATGGAAAAATACGAAATCGAAAAGCTCCGCTCCCTCCCCATCGAGGGAGTGGCAGAGCTCCTGGGCATGACGGTAAGCCATCACAAGGCCCTCTGCCCCTTCCACAGCGACAAGCATCCGTCGCTCTCGTTCCACAAGAAGTCGAACACCTTCAAGTGTTTCGTCTGCGATGCCCACGGCGATGTCATCACCTTGGCGCAGAAAGTCCTCGGCAAGTCGTTCCTCGACACCTGCCATTGGCTCGCCCAAGCGAACGGCATCTATCTCAAAGCCCATCCACGAGGCGATCGTCCCCCGCTAGGCGTTCACACCCCGATAGGCGTTCCGGGGGATTTGCAATCCCCCGTCAAAAAAGGTTCGACCGCTCAAACCAGGGGATTTGTAATCCCCTCCTCCAAAAAGCCCCCGATGCTAGACCTAGAGTTCCTCCGAGGTCTCGTTTCCCGTCCCACTCTCATCCGAGAGGCGGAGGCATTCCTCTTCGAGGAGCGCAGGTTGAAGCCCGAAGTCATCGAGTGGATAGGCATCAGCAGCATCTCCTCGCCCGCCCCCTGCTGGCGTTTCGGCAGACGCTTCTACGATGCCCCCTCGCTCCTCATCCCCTATCGCGACCTCGACGGCAACATCCAGAACGTACAGAGTCGCTATCTCGGTTATGAGCAAGGCAAGCCTCGCTTCCGCTTCCCCTCGGGCAGCAGCATCCACGTGTTCAACCTCCCGATATTGCGCCATCTCGCCCCAGGCGAACCGCTCTACATCAGCGAGGGAGTCACCGACTGCCTGGCGCTTCTCTCGGCAGGTCACAAAGCGATAGCCATCCCCTCGGCAACCCTGCTCAAGCCGCAAGACCTGGAGATACTCAAAAGGGTGCCCGCCCTCAATCAGGCAAGCACCCCACTCATGCTCCACATCTACCCCGACCAAGACGAGGCAGGCGAGCGACTCTATCGCCAACTCACGGGCGTATGCACCCAACTAGGCTTCGCCCTCATTCGCCATCAGTTGCCCGAAGGCTGCAAGGACTTCAGCGACTACTACCAGCGAGTCATCAGCAAGCAATAATTCAACACTTAACATTTAACACTTAACATTAAAAGAAAAATGGAAATCGAATTAAGAAGAACCCAGAGCAACCACCTCTATACCGAGGGCGTGCTCTTCATTGGCGGCATCAAGTACACTCATACCGAGGAGCATACGTTCACGATGCCAAGTCCTGGAGTTTACACCATTACCCGCAGCAACCTGCGCCAGTTTTTCGGTGCCGGCAACAGTTGGCGTGATGCCCTCACTGAGAATCGCATCATCCTGGGCGATCCCGTCATCCCCGGTGTGGTAATCCACTCCCGCCACTTCCTCGACCGCCTTCACTGGCGCATCAAGAAGTGCAAGCATCCCGTCACCCTCACCATTACCGATGATGGCTGCCAGGAAGTAGCGCCCATCAGCCATTGGCAGAAATAAAGGCGAAAGAGTAAAAAAGTAAGAAGGTAAAAAAAACGAAATAGGCTGGAAGCGAGCTTCCGCAGCTCATCTTCCAGCCTAAACGTTCTTCCCCAGAGAAATTCCTTGAAATGGATTTTTCTCTAAAGAATCCAAGAAATCATCATAGTTTTTTGGAAAAGACTTGTATTTCTTAGCCAAGGTCTTAGCTCTTCTTTCAAACTCTGGTAGATACTTAAAAATAACTTCCATACCAACTACTTGAACAAGTTACGAGCATCTGGCAATTCTATTCCATTCTTCTCTGATTCATCCAATTCCTTAAATGCCTGAGTCAAACTCTCTTCAACAAGATGTTGCTGACACAAAGTTGCAGCCTCTTTATCTTCATGCAATAATCTTTTTGCAAAAGCCGTTCTTACTGCTTTTGGTTGACTTTTGAACAAGGTCCAAAGAGCATCCAATGGACTTATTGTTGGTTTCTGTAATGCTACTACGCTCATAATCCTATCTCCTTTATTTGGTTCTGAAACTTTTTCGTTGCAAATTTACGACTTTCTTTCGAAACTGCAAAGGATTTTTCTGAAAAAATGATAAATTGCTCACGGAACTCACAGATCTCACGGATTTTATCAGTGTGACCTGTGACCGCGACTTTTACAAAAAAATATCCGTATTACGTTCACTATCATCTGATATATCCCGTTTAGGGCTAGCAGGAAAAAACTCCTGCTAGCCTGAAATATTTATTTTTAATTACAAATCTATATTCTTAGTTTTTTCTTGGTATAAATATTGACTTACAACTTTATCAAATCATTCAAAGTCATCTGATATTCTGTTTTTCTATCAGGTACTGCCACATAATGAATTATAAGATTGGGCACAGCCATCGGATGGTAAAATCTTCTCGATATTTCTACTGAAATCTCTTTATGTCCTTTGGTATAGAGGTATCTGGAAAAACTGGCATCACAAGACGTGAGCTTGTTTACCAACATCAGTTGATTATCTGTCGGTGCATAAGATACTATCACCCCATGAAACTCCCAATCCGGCTGAGTCTGCAAGATACTCAACTGAGCCTTTAGTCTCAACACGGTACCTACTATTTGTTCTTTAGCATGTGCTATTTGCGTAGAACTAAATGAACTTTTCAATTCACAGACAAAGAGACATTTTCGACCTTCAACCTCCGAAAAGAAGATTCCATCACTATTCAGTCTCATTGGAGCTGGACTTTCCGACTTACCATAAAATGACACTGATTCTGCTGCAAATTCTCGTGGCAACAAATAACCACTGCCACCAGTTACGACAAAGCGTCTGAAATCTTGTTTATTTTTCGGTTCCGCCTCCAATACTTCACACGACTCACAGAATGCCGTCGATGCATATCTTGGATAAAGTTTACTAAACTCTTCTAAGGTTGCTTCCATATTTACCTCCTTCAAACTACAGATTAGACTCAATACCCAAACTTTCTGCCAAATCAATAATGTCTGCAGACAGTTCCATCTGCCCTCGGACAGAATCCTCAAAGGTGGTAAAAGGAAGCCCCAAATTCAAATCTTGCTTTTCTATGACAACCTTGCCATCCTGACGTTTGAAAAAATAAGCACCTACTTGTTCTGTTTCCAGATATAAGTTCTTATTAAACAGATGTTCGTTACAGAAACTTTCGAAGGCAGCCTCTGACTTTTTCCTTATCTTGCCCAATATCAACAACTGGTTCAATCGCCCCAAGAGATAATCGCTATGGGTAGTCATTTGAAGGAGCATGCCCTTGTTACTGCATCTCACCAACATATCCATTACCAAGAATTGCTTCTTCGGATGGACATGAGCCTCAGGTTCCTCGAAGAGTAAACTGTTATATTGTCTATTTTTACCATTTTGCAACATCAACAAGAAAGGCATTAGTTCCTTGACGGAAGAAGCTGCTGCTGACACCGGTATCTTGTCGCCCGAAGGGAAGTGCAAGAATACACTACCATTTTCCAAGACTATCTCGCCATCTGCCAACTTAGCGATATAGTTAGTATAGAATTGATTATCCGGGCTGATAATTCTAGAAGGAGTCTTGAGATCATCCAACTGTGCCAGGAAATCACGATACATACCTATAGGCGAAGTTGTATTAGCACCCATAAAAGCAGCTCTAGCTGGTGGCAATAATAATGGACGAAGATAATTTTTACCAAAACACAATTGTGCCAAATAGCCATGAAGCGAAAAGCTCATCATCAATACATTGTCATCAAAATCTTTTGGAAAGATGGTATTATTGCCATTAATATCATAACGAGTGAAACCAGAAGCATCCTCATCTTGCTGTCTTTTCATAACGATATTCATGTCATCATCCTGTCCAAAGACATAATTGACCTGGCAATCGAAATTATTATTGCCCAACAAATAACCGAGGAATGGAGCTGTATTTTGATTAAGCCACATTCTGAATTCCTTGAATTTAAATGTAAGCTCTTCCTTTGAGTTCCCATTCAGCTTCTTCGTCAAAAACTCTTGAAGCCTTGGAGGAGTCAATGAGGTTACTAAGTTATACCACAACAATGCGGTATAGCTCTTTCCCAATCCCGATTCTCCTGTAAAAACCATAAAAGGCTTAAATACCACCTCAGAATCAGTGATAGGTCCTAACTTATCTATTATTACTCGGATATTCATATTGCAATGTTTTACGTATTCAAATACAATGCAAAGATAGAACTTTTAGACGAAAAGACCAAACTTTTTCCAGAAAATCTTGTTTTTAATGCAAAATAGTTATTAGATGAGCATCATTTCGTTAGCATATCAGAACTTGAGAGGGTCGCGATGATAGGTATTGCGTATAATCTCTGAGAGACGAGGTCTCGTATGCCTCCCTTCGACTTCTTTGCCTTAGGCTTGGATACTGTCGGAGATGCGGATCCTGCATCATCTATCTCTTCATCTGTAGGTGCTCCTTCTATCCCTACTGGTATAATGGTATCCTTGGCATGTTTCTTGAACCATACATAGAATTGCTTGTATGGAACACCTTGGTTAATGCAAAAGGAATTAATCGAAATTCCATGTGGCTCCCCCTCTGTCTTGTAGCGGAACCAGAATGTCTGAAAGTCTTTGTAGCTGTACATTTTATTTACGTTTAAAACTATTGGTGTCATAATTAACTTTTTTAAACGTTTAAAATTCTATTCACGGAGGCAAAGCATCAAATTTGTCATCATCTATAGCCTTGGTCAAGACCTCTCGCACAACATTCTCGCTTGCCAGCTTCATTTTTCTCTGCTTCAAGTTCTCCTTGCCTTGCAGCCACACCTTGTCAACGCAATCGCCCATCAGACAAACGACCATGGCATAACAAACATCCAACTCTCTGGAAGTTACGCACTCATTCATACAATATCCGATCACCGTATCGTAGTTGATACGCTGTTGAAGTTCCTCACTCGTTTTTTTTTAGGAAGAAAGCCGTTCTCTGGATCGTTTTCCTCATTTTTAGGTTTGATTGTTTTCATATTCCTTTTGCTTTAAAGATAAGCATTTAAGTATTTTTTTTAGTCATTCATTGTTCCGCCACAAGGTGACAGCAGATTTTTCGACAGAAGAGGCAAAAGTGTGACCTGTGACCGTGACTTTTGCAAAAAAATTACGTTCACTATCATCTGATATATCCCAACAAATCAAGATACATCATCCTTGACTCCAACCTTTCCTCCATAGGAATATGGTTAGCTTCTTTTTCCAAATCTTCTGTCGAGTATAGAAACTTAAAGCCATTCTTTGCATAAAAATGAAGCACATTTTCCTTATTATATGCATCCACTACGATAAAACGGCATCCAGTCTTGTTATCAGGTAACAAAAACCAAGATATAATATAATCTATGGCTTGTGAACCAACATTATCACTAGTGCCTTGATACTCTTTAGCAACACCAAGTCTTCCTATCAAAACTGCAGGGTAACTGCGTGTTCTTTTAGAATTGGGGATTTTTCGTTGTATTTTATTTCTTGAAGCATTAGGTATCAATGCAGCCTTTATACTGTCATTTGCCAGTGTAAAGGCACAAACGATTTCATCCTTGCCACTAGTTTCTGTAGCAAAGAAATAGGTTTTACCCAACAATTGCCCATCATAAAGGCAAGCCTCTTGATGAAAGAAATCATCAAGGTCTTCATCACCACAGCTAAAAGAGTCAAGTTCTCCCTTAGTCGTAACACGATAAAGGGAACAATTACTTTGCAAAAGGACTTTTTCCTCCATGAGCTTTCAAATTAGCCATTGAACGAATCAATATTTTCTCCACATCATCGAAGGACATTCGCAAGGTCTTTCGTTGTGGATTTCTTTCATTTTCCTCAGCCTCACGAACAAATCGCTCAGCTGTTTCTCCTGTCAAAACAGGAATACTTCTTATTTCCAATGCCATAGTCTTCTTTCTTTAAACATTTGATGCCGCAAAGATACACATTTCTTCCCAAACCACCAAGTATAAGTAAAAGAAATCTTTGTACAGAAGAGCAATTTAACTCTCATGAGCTTCCACGGCTTCCCTTCCAGCCTATTCGTAAATGTTATCAGACCTATCCGTGAAACCTGTACGATCCGTGTGCTCAAAATTCGGATTCAGCAATTCCGCCAACACCTCCAGCACCTCCTTTAGCTTCAGCGGCGGTTTCTGCTTGTTGAAGTCAGCAAACATCTTGCTCTTGGCATCCACGAAATGGCTCTGCACCACAATCCATTGCCCCACGCCCTCAGGCTTCACCACATACCCCTTCTCCAGCATCACCTTGAAGAGATACCAGAGCGAAGCCAGCGAGCCCTTCCACTTGATTTTCACATCGCTCGGCTTGCCCTCGAAGAGCGCCAGGAAATCATCCGGCTTCGTATCCCCATCTATCAACTCCGCCTTCAGAAGCCCCTGGAACAAGAGCATGAGACGATTTTGGCATTCCGAAAGATAGCGATAAGAGAAAGTGGCTTTCGTCAACTTGGGGGTAGCCGATTTCTTCGCTTTCTTATCCCCTGCCTTGGAGCCAGCATTTGAGCCAGCCTTCCCATTCGCATTCCCATGATACACATTCTGAATTCCGATGCCACCAGCCTCCACCTTTTGGATGCCCACACCACCAGGTTCCACATGATGAATCTCTGCCTCCACATGCTTCTCCATCACCAGTTCTACCTTCCCATTGCCAGCAGACTTCATCAAAGCCTCCAGCAAAGCCTTCTTATCCTCTAGTTCCATATCTCATTATTCACATTTTTCTCTATATTCACCTCATCCGCACGCTGAATCACAGTAGAGTGAGGATTCTGCAAGTCACTAATTCTTTTCTCAATCTTGCGCTTATCTTCCAGCCATACCTCATCCTTCGAATCACCCATCAACTTTTCCAGCATGTGATAAATCGGTTTTAGTTCCGAATTATAATCATAGCAATGAGTCAAACAATAATTCACAATGGCATCCAGTGAAACTCTCTTTGAGCTATCATCTCTTAGATCAATACCCCCCAATTTGAATTCTCGAACCTTCCTATTCTTACCAACCGCATAACTTGGAAGCATATAGTCAGGTTTCCGTATTTCACCATTGATAGGAGGAGTTTCAAAACCATAGTTTATCTCCAAATATTTACCCACCGTGTCATATCTACCATCCTTGACCACCAAATGATAAAGCTCAAACAGCACGTCATTGACAGCATAGCTACTCATATCCTTTTCAATCACCTCAATCTGGTGTTTCAATTCGAGCAAAGGAGACTGCACCACTTCTAGAGCTTGAAAAATTGCCTTTGCGATTTCACGGCAGTCAGTTATTGAGAATCCTCGATTGTCTTCCATTGTCTTTTTTCTCATTTCACAAGATTAAATAAATCCATATTCTTCAACAAAGCCTTGCAAGCATTCAGTTCCTCTCGCAAGGCATTTAATTTATCACAAAGAATTTGATATTCAGCGTTTTCCGGCAAGCTCTCCCATTTTTGATAAGCAGCCATTCTTCTTGCATTTTTTTTATCAGGACTATTGAAATAGCGACCTATCGCATAACAAATGCACCCAAGAATAAATAGGATAACACAATACACGATATTTCTCATTGTCCCCTCCTTATCAAACCGAACAACAATGGCAAACATAGAAGAGAACATCAGCAAAGGCGAAAACACCTGCATCAAGTTGGGAAGCCGATTGTCAAAACTTGCCTTTCTTCCCAACTCCATTGGTTTCAACTTTTTTTCTAGCTCTGCGATTTCCTGCTCCAACTCATCCCTATGCACATATAGCGCATTCTTCTTCTCCGCTTCTATCTGTGCATTTCTAAACTCCACCACATACCCCTTCATTTCATGGAGCATCTTTCTTTGTTCCTCCAGCGACTCCTCCAATTTGGCATTATCTTTGTCCAACTGCTCGTTTCTTTGGTTAAGGTTTTCGTTTTTTTGCTGCAATCCGTCAATCTCCTGCGATTTTTTCATCGCCTCATCCTTCAGATTATCTACCTGCTCCGCGAGATGGCTATTTTCGGTTGACAGCTGGCTATGACTGGTATCAAAGGCAAGATTATCCTTGGCATTGGCTTCCACCAAGGCTCTACAATATCCATCAAGCCCATCGTCAGGATTGGCATCCACTGCCTCAATTACATTTTTTGCCCTTCGGTAGAGATTTTTGAGCAAGTCGCGATACAAATCCTCCGACAGTTCCTCACCATTATCCTTGAATCGTTTCACCACCTCATGCAACTTCTCCCTGACCTTGGCACGATGACCATTGATACATTGTGCCATCGTTGCCGCCAACAGGCCCGAAGACACATCAGAGGGTTTCGTATTATGCATCCACAAATCTATGATCACCTTGCTAGTAGAAATCATATAGTCCTCATTGGGATGCAACACTTTATGGCAGAATTCCTTCAAGTCACGGTTAGTGGTCAAGAAATAGATGTTATTCCTCCCCTTGCGGGCTTCTCTCTGGTGCCTGATGTAGTCATCCATATAGATATCATGCACCTCTCGGAAATTGTCATTATAGAAATTTTCCTCCGATTTGCATTTGCTTCTCAATGCAGCCAATTGCCTCACAGCCGACTTGCCCTTGTAGTCATACATCACCTGCCGTCTCTGGTCAGCGATGGCATTCGGGAAAATCACCACCCCTTTGGCAGTTATCAGTTGTTCCAACTTCACTCTGATGCCCGCCACTTTCGATGCATCCAAGCCCCTGCGATGCCAAGCACTCGCAATGGCGGTACCTTCGTAAGGTCCCTTGTTTTCTACGGACATCATGATTGTTTTCATCTCCTCGATGGTAAGGGGATGAATCTTCAACAAAGCTCCTGAGGAAAGGATGATGTCGCATACCTCCTTGGCGCACAGTTCCATTTCGGGGGTTGACAAATCCAGCAGAGCCAAGGCGATAGACGTATCCAGATAAAACTCCGCTTTACTCCCTTCATCCCCATATTCGACTTTGGGTGGAGTGCTCTCCAAAAAAGCAGCGATGATAGAGCTCCAGAACAACTGGTCGGCCACCTTAAACAATGCCTTGTTGTTACGCTTGAGATGTTGCAGGAAGAAGATTACAGATGTATAGATAGCATCCAGTCTCTCATCGTCTTCTTGATTGAGACATTTGAGTACATTTTCAGTATTCTGCGATATAAAGTCAACAAAGTTCACGCCCTCGTTAGCCACCTGTTCACGTTTCAAGAAGACGTTGAATTCCTCTTCTATCTCATTCATTTGGAGTTTGAATTCCCTTTCCTTCTCCTCATAAGTATTATCCTCCTCGTCGAAGGGTTCAGAGAGAATCTGAAAGCTCGCCTTATCCTCGAAGACTTTCAGTTTGATAGTACTCTTAGGGCTAGCCTCCAATTTTTTAAGCGTCATCACGATGACCACGTGAGGGATGTGAATGCCAAAGAGCGTTTTGATTTTGTCAGCCACATCTTCAGCCATGGCATAATGCGAGCTTTCTTCTGGAGCGCCCTCCCAAATCTTCACCACAGCATACTTGATGATTGGGAAGTAGATGTCAGAGTAAAGTCCCCTGGCCCGATTAGCATAGAGTGCTGTAATCAAGGCAAAATTCGTTCTTTCCATAAATTTATATTTTTAGTAATTGAATGTTCTAAGGCGTAAACCTAGACTATCAAGGCAAAAGCGTGACCTGTGACCGTGACTTTTACAAAAAACTCTTTTATCGCATATTCAGCCAATCCTTGCATCAACTCTGGAGAAAGTTGAAAACACAACAGAAGCGGACTCTTTGTCCGCTCCATCTGTGTCAATCTGCGTTAATCTGTGGAAGCCTCCTTAATACTCAAACGGACTCTCGAAGACCTTCAGCTTCTGATGCTTCGTATCCTTCTCTGAGAGATTGGCATACTCGGTAGGAATCTTCCAGTCTATCCCAAGGCTCTCATCCAATATCGAGATGCCACCATCAGCCTCTGGGTGATAGAACTCATCACACGGCTACATCCAGCACCCTACCCTTCACACATCTCACCAACTTGCTCTGCGTGAATGGCGGACGCTGGAAGTGCAAGCCTATTTCAGCCCCTTTCTGTCATTATCCTCAAACCAGTCCTCCAGCGCCTCCTCGAAGCACCACTTAAACTGATAGCCAGAGTTCTTCAGTTTCTCGCCACAGATGTTCGTGGAAATCTGAAGTTTCTTCACTCTTGCAGGACAGATGCCCATAGGCGAACCCAGCAGCATCGCCATCCTTGCCATTGGCATGATGACCCAATTAGGAATATCAGGTACAAACTGCTTCAAGCCTGTCACTTTCTTCATTGCCTCCACGATATGCTGGATGGTATAGGCTGGCTCGAAGCAACAGTTGTACAGCTCTACTCCATGCTCATGATTCTCCAAGCGATAAAGCATGAAGCGCACCAATTCCTTCACATAGATACAAGCCTTGATGGTGTCCTTTCTGCCAGGGTAAGCAAACTTATGACCACGGATAGCCCAATACAATCTCGTGAAGTTTCCATTCTCACCCTTACCGAATACCACACCTGGGCGAACGATGGTAAGCTGACGATTCTTGGCATCCCCATTCTGCCAAGCCATGTGAATCTTCTCTGCCACCAACTTCGAGATGCCGTATGCCGTGTTAGGCGTAGGCAATGTCGTTTCTTTCTTCAATTCCTCCGCAGCACCGTATGGCGCAATGCTCGAAGTGAACACAATCTTCTTGATGCCCCACTTCTCAGCGAAAGCCACCACGTTCTCTGCTCCACGAATATTCGTCTCGAAATACTCATGGTCTTCATGCCCAGGAGTGCGATGAACTGCAGCAAAGTTGAAGATGACATCGTCCTCAGTAGGAGTAAACGGCAAGTTCTCGATAGGCTTGCGGATGTCATACTCGATGAAGGTACTCTGCAACTTCTGCCCCTCCTTCAAAGCTGGCTTGTAATCCTTCACCACAGGGTTAGGGGTGCCCGGCTTTACGATGTCAAGGTTATATACTTGAGCGTTAGGATAACGCTCCTTAATCAAATTAGTGAGATGGGTACCGATGAAACCAGTACCGCCAGTGATAATATAGTTCATATTGCTTCTTGTTATATTCGGTCATACTCCTCCGATTGGAGCAGCAACCATCCTTTTACAAAGAAGCACTGGTTCTATTAGACAGATTAGACAAACAACAAGGCTGTAAATGTCAACGTTTAGGTGAGAATCCATGCTTTCTAAAAAAAGTCATCATACTCTTCATATGAATGAACATTTTCTTCCCTATCTTCGAGCTAGCCCTCAGATGATTATGCGTCATCTGGGCGGAAGGCAGATACACCACAGGTCTATTTAGTTTCCAAGACCTTAGACATATATCCTCATCCTCCATATAGAGAAAATAATCCGTGTCGAATCCACCGAGTTCGGCATAGAGTTCACGCTTCATAAACAAAGCTGCTCCTATCGCCCAATCTACATTCTGCGTTTTCGAACAGTCGATGTCTTTACATAGATAGCGATTTATTTTCTCATTATCAGCACTATCCTTACCTTTAGTCAATCCTCTCGACACAAGACTCTTCACATCAATATATCTTCTAACACTTCTTTGCAAAGAGCCGTCTGGGTTCAGTAATTGTGGCACGATAATACCCACCTCCTTATGCTTCTCCGCATACTCCAGCATTTGCCCAAGCGCATCACCCTTGATAGTGATGTCTGGATTGATGATGGCGATATAATCCCCATGAGCAGCCAACACACCCTTGTTATTGTTCTCTCCAAATCCCAGTGCCTTTTGGTTTCTGATGATTGTCACTTGTGGATAATTCTCCTTGATGTACTCTACGGAGCCATCAGTTGAGCAATTATCCACATATATCATCTCCACCTCATCAGCTACATTCTGAGAAATGGGGGGGGGTAATATTCTGATATACAGAAGGCAACAAATCTTTAAGATAATTCAAATGATTCATACCCACTGTGATGATAGAAATCTTAGGAGTTTCCATTATATTACATTTAAAAATAATTCAACATTTAACACTCAATATTCAACATTTCGTAAGTATTCGGCCAACGC
>DBLF01000116.1 GCA_002297965.1 Candidatus Segatella papionis | reverse complement strand
CCGTTTACCTTGGCACGAATGCCATGACCTGCAATCTCCTCCACATCGGTTACCTCGCAACCATCAGTCGCCTCGTTAGGGAAAGCCTGGCGCAGAGCCGCACCTATAGGATGAGTGGTGAAATGCTCGGCATGGGCAGCCAAGTGCAAGAGTATCTTTTCCTTGTCGGAATATTCGCCCACATGGGAACAATCATCGCCAGCATGCACAGCCTCAACGGCAAACTCACCATGGGTCAAGGTTCCCGTCTTATCGAACACCACCGTTTCCACCTTGGCAAGTGCATCCATATAGTTGCTTCCCTTGACAAGGATTCCATTGCGAGAAGCTCCACCGATGCCTCCGAAGAAGGTCAACGGCACACTGATTACCAAGGCGCAAGGACAAGAAACCACCAGGAATATCAAGGCTCTATTCAACCACAATGGGAAATTGTCGCCAAAGTTCCCTTCACCAAAGAGGGAAGTGGCAACGCCCAGAGCACCCAACACAGGAGGAATGACAGCCAAGGCGATGGCGGCAAAGACGACAATCGGGGTATAGACACGGGCGAACCGGGTGATGAAAGCCTCGCTCTTCGACTTGTTTTCATCGGCACTCTCCACCAAGGCGATAATCTTCGACACAGTACTGTCGCCAAAACTCTTGGTGGTGCGCACCTTGATGACACCCGTCAGGTTGATGCAACCAGAGACTACCTCATCGCCCTCGTTCAAGTCACGAGGCACACTCTCGCCAGTCAAAGCCAACGTGTTCAGAGCCGAACAACCTTCCACCACTACTCCATCGAGCGGCACTTTCTCGCCAGGCTTCACCAAGATGGTCTCGCCCACCTTCACTTCCTCAGGCGAAACGACTTCCAACTTGCCCGCTCTCTCCACGTTCGCCACATCCGGACGAATGTTCATCAAGTGCGAGATACTGTCACGGCTCTTTCCCTCGGCATATTCCTCGAAGAGTTCGCCCACTTGGAAGAAAAGCATTACGAAGACTGCCTCGGGAAACTCGGTATCTGTACCAGGGAAGAAACCGATGCAAAGAGCACCGATGGTAGCGATCACCATCAAGAAATCCTCGTTGAAAACATCGCCCTTGGCAATGCCTTCCGCCGCCTCGCCCAGCGTCTCATGTCCTATTAATAAATAAGGTATAAGATAAACCAGCAACAATTGCCACGTGGCAAGGTCGCAATTGTGCTCCACCCATACCGCTCCTATCAAGAGGACGACAGTCAGGGCAATAAGGATGATTTTCGATTTCAATCCTCCCTCCTCATGTTCGTGATTGCATCCACAACCACATTTCTGCTCTTGCGTTGAACAGCACGAATCATGTTGATGTTCCATTTCTTTCATCGTTTTATGATACTTTTAGTTACACATTTCATTTATTCGAGTGCAAAGTTACAAAAAAACTTCTGCAATCAGGTTGCAAAAGTTTTTTTCTTGAAAATTACAGAGAACAACGAAACTGGACCTCTCTCACAGGGACATCAACCTTGGTTTTTCGAAGAACTACAAGCAGGACATTCTCACCCTGCAAATCAGCCATCGTGCTGGCGGACTTGGTGATGAAGAAATAATAAACAACGTTACTCCTCTATTTTCCAATCCGTAATATTATGTGTCGCCACATCAAAGTTGACACCCACCTTGACTATTGGCAATCCACTTTGGGCAAAACGCTTAGGATATTGCTTCAGATTGATTTGGTTCATCGCCACAGCGGCTGTCTTGTTGAGCTTCAACTCAAAGAGATAAAGGTGGGTGGCTGTCCGCAACACCATATCCACACGCCCCAGTGGAGTACGAACCTCCACATCTACATAATTGTCAAGAATGGAGAATATCACATACATCATCTGCTGATAATGCCCCTCAGAGTCGGCATTGTTGCAATATGGAACAGTTGCCAGATATGCCTGGAGCATCTGCAAGGCACCATCCATGTCGTTGCGGCGAATGAGAGCCGACATCTTGGCAATAGTCGTGGTTCCCTTCACCGTGTTCATGCCTATGTAATGTGGCAACAGACAACGAAACAAGCCCACTCGGATTTCCTTGTTAGGAAGGTCGAGTGTATAAAGTTCAGTATCTGGGTCGTAACCCTTGATGGTGATGTAGCCACTCTGATAGAGCAAAGGCATGATGGTGGTCATCTTCTCCGTAGGAGCGTCAAACTCAGACTTGTCGGCCTCTCCCCCACCGATTTCCGACGGCATCACATTAAACTTGTTGAGCATCTCTATAAGATAGGTAGGGGTACCAGAAGCAAACCAATAATAGTCCAAACTACCCGCAGACATGGCATTCAACAAGCTATATGGATTGAATACATCTGGTGAATTTGCAGAAAAATGATAACCATCATAATACTCTTGTAAAGCCAAAAGTGTCTCTTCTCGAGTCTTGCCAAGTTTTCCTCCCAAAGCATCGACATCCACCGACATCTGGGTAAGGAGTTCATCCTTGGTAATACCACAGATACCAGCATAATCATCCCTCATGCTGATATTCGTGATATTGTTCAGTTCGCTAAAGATACTCATCTGCGAGAACTTGGTGATACCCGTCAGAAAGACGAAACGAAGGTATGGTTCGTACTTTTTCAATGGACTGTAGAAATTGCGCATCACATTGCGAAGTACCGCCAACTTATCATCATCATGCACCACATCGAGCAAGGGGGCATCATACTCATCAATGAGTACAACCACTTGCTTGCCTGTTCGCTCATACAGTTTCAATATCATGTCCTTCAATCGCAGATTAGAAGCCTTGTCTTCTCGCTTCAATCCAAGCAAACCTGCTTGCTCATCCAGCATATCATCCAGGTAGGCTTCCAAATCTTCCTTCTCCATGTGTTTGCCTCCCGACATGTCGAAATGGAGCACAGGATATTCCGTCCACTCCTTTTCGAACTTTTCGATGGCAAGACCCTTGAAAAGTTCTTTTTTGCCCGAAAAATAACTATGGAAAGTAGAGGTGAGCAACGACTTACCAAAACGACGCGGACGACTTAAGAAGAAATTTTTGCCACCGCTATGAGTCATGCGATAAACATATTCCGTCTTATCTACATAGAGAAGATTTCGAGCGATAATATCCTCGAACGTTTGGATTCCTACTGGATATAATTTCAAGTCTGCCATTGTTCTACCTTTTTTATTTTTACGATTGTAAGCCATCATTCTTGATTGCCACTGCAAAGCTAATCATTTTTTTCGAAACTGCAAAAGAAAAGGTTGAAAAAAGAATCGAATTCATGCATTATCCTAGACTGCCAAAGTTTTTGGCTACAAATGTTTGCATATTCCAAATATTAGTCGTAATTTTGCAGAAAGATAAGGTGGAATCAAACAAGTATCATCTAAATCAAACTATCAAGTATCATTTAAATCAATCAATATGGATACAGAACAACTATCTCTCGCCAAGAAGACCATCGTGGGAGTGCAATTCCTCTTCGTGGCTTTCGGCGCAACGGTGTTGGTGCCTCTCTTGATAGGCATCGACCCAGCGACGGCTCTCTTCACCGCAGGTGTGGGAACCTTCCTCTTTCATTTCATCACCAAGGGCAAGGTGCCTATCTTCCTGGGCAGTTCCTTCGCCTTCATCGCCCCTATCATCGCCGCCACCAAACAGTGGGGATTGCCAGGCACCATCGCCGGACTCACCAGTGTGTCGCTCGTCTATTTCGTGATGAGCGCCTTGGTGAAATGGCAGGGCAAGAAACTCCTGGACAGATTATTTCCGCCAGTGGTCATCGGTCCAGCCATCATCCTCATCGGTCTCTCCCTTTCGGGCAGTGCCGTCGATATGGCGAAGACGAATTGGATTCTCGCCTTCTCGTCGCTCATCACCGCCATCTTGGTGCTTACCTTCTGCAAGGGACTGATGAAGCTCGTGCCTATCATTACGGGTGTAGTCGTGGGCTACATCATCGCCATCTGCATGGGCGAGGTGGATTTCTCGGGAGTGGCAAAGGCATCATGGTTCTCCTGCCCTATCTCCTTCGACACCATCACTCACTTTTCTTGGGGACCATTCCTCTATATGTTGCCTGTGGCGATTGCACCAGTGCTGGAACATATCGGCGATGTGTATGTGGTGAGTGCCGTGGCTAAGAAGGATTTCATGAAAGACCCAGGCTTGCATCGCACGATGTTGGGCGATGGCGTGGCTTGTCTTTGCTCCGCCTTCCTCGGCGGTCCTCCTGAGACTACTTACTCAGAGGTGACAGGCGCTATGTCGATTACCAAGGTGACGAGTCCTGCCGTGATTCGCATCTCTGCCATCACTGCGATTTGCTTCTCCATCGTGGGCAAGCTCAGTGCCTTGCTTCAGAGCATTCCTCAGGCGGTATTGGGTGGCATCATGCTCCTGCTCTTCGGTACCATCGCCAGCGTGGGTGTACAGAACTTGATGCAAAACAAGGTGAACATGAACGATACTCGCAATGTCATCATCATCTCCGTGATGCTGACCATGGGCTTGGGCGGTGCCGTCCTCTCCTCAGGCTCCTTCGCCATCTCGGGCATCGGACTGTCGGCTGTCATCGGTGTCATCTTGAACCTCGTTTTGCCAAAGAGCAAGGTTGAGGAAGAAGAGAAAGAAGAATAAAATTAGAAAGGCAAAAGGCATATTCACTTCTGTGTCACAAGACAAGAAAGCGAATATGCCTTTTTTATTTATTATCGTTATTAGATTCTACATCCACGCTCCGAATCTTGCGCTTGGCAATGGAGCGGCGAAGTAATAGTTCTGGTCGTTCTGGGTGTCGAGGAAGTTCACCTTCTTCATGCCGAAGAACGGAAGACCGTTAGGGAAGAGGCGAGCGAAATCGGTAACGCCACCAGATAATGCAGGGCTGCCTTCCTGAAAATCGAAGTTCCAAGTCTTGTCGAATGCCAATGGAGCACCCTGAGCCACATCATCCACCTCGCAATTCACGTTCATCTTGTCGCTCTGCTTGAAACTCTTGAAGAGAGGATTGAGCTGACCTGCCACCGTGCTCTTGATGTCGGAATCAAACCAAATGCCGAGCGATGCGCCCTTCGCCATCTGCTCCACGCCCGTCTCGGTGGAAGCAAAGTAATAGTTTGGCGTGAGACGGCTATGCTCCATGTCGGCACCATCCTGCTTAGGTTGTTTCAAACCATAGCGTGAGTCGTAGATGAGGTTGTTGACGAAGACTGGCTTGGCAGCCTTCTCCACCCATACGCTACCGCCCTTTTTGTTCTTTGAGCGACGCCAACCGCAGTTGACGATGGTATTGTTGTAGGCGGCCATCTCGGTCAAAGGAATCACCTCGCTGTTGCCGGCGTTAGAGAGCTTGAAGGCATTGGTGCAAGCATTATAGATGACGTTGTTGGCTACATCGAGCTTGCAACCTGCCTTCACATTGATGGCCTCGCCACCATCGGCAGCGTTACCGCTATCGGCAAAGATGTTGTTGATGATGACACCATTACCGCCCGTGAAGTAAGTCTGGTCGTTGTAATTGTCGTGGAAGAAGCTATTAGCCATCACAAACTTACCGTTCACATTGCAGAAGTGGAAGGCAGGAACGCCGCCATCTATCTTGCCTGGTTTGAAGAGCCTATGTTGGTATGAAAGGGAACTTTCCGTAGGAGTGGCTCCACCATAAGCAATATCCACGTGATTGAGCACCACCTCCTCTGACTCAAAGCCGCAGATGATGCCGCCCCAGTCCTCAGGTTTCTTGGTATCGGAAGTGAAAGTGACTGGCTTCTGAGCTGTTCCCAAGCAATAGAGATTGCCGAGCACGACGATTTCGACAGGCACCTGCACCTCCGACTTGCAAGTGACGGTAACGCCCGGCTCGATGTAGAGCGAAGTACCCACAGGAATCTCCACGCTCTCGCTGAGGGTGGTGTCCTTGGTCCAAACCACGGAGCCTACAGGATATTCGGCGACATTGGTCTTGATGACATCCTTGGAACCTTGGTTCTCATTGCCATTGCCGCCATTGTTTACGTAATCGTATGGATTGATATTGTCGTTCTCACAAGAAGTGCAGAAGACAGTTGTCGCAGCTGCCATCAGCAGCATGCAAGCTAAAGTATTGATCTTTTTCATTATCCTTATCTATATCTATGTTAAAGATGCTAACCTATTTGTACATTATTATTTATAATTTATATCTCACTCCCAAGAGGAAAGTTCTGCCATATTGGTAAGTGCCGACGATGGTTTTATCGCTCTTCTGTCCCTCATATTCGAGGTTGCTCTTGTTCACCGTCTTGAGGTAACGCTCACGCTTAGCATCAAGCAAGTTGTTCGCCTTCAAGAAGACAGAGAAGCCGTTCTTGAATTGCTTCTCGGCGCTGAGGTCGAGACCGAACATCGCCTTGTCCCACTGGTCGGCATCCTTGAAAGGAGAAACCAGGGCAAGCTTGGTTCCGGTATAGGAAGCAGCAAGCTGTGCGTTCCAACCATGGTTTGTGTCCTTGTAGAGGAAGGAAAGGTTGGCGGTGTGAGGAGCTTGGTTTACCAAAGGACGAGTCTGTGTGACACCCGTCTTATACTCGGCGCTGCCCTCCTGATACTCACGCTTCGAGGTAGTGATTTCGGAGTGGGTGTAAGTATAGTTCGCCTTCAATCCGAAGTGGCGGATGTACTTGATGACATCAATCTCGAAACCCATGTTCTTGGCGTTACCGAGGTTATCCGGCATGTAGTAAGCATCGGTACCTGCGCCAATCTTGCCATCCGAAGCAACGAAGACTTGCTCGATAGGGTCCTTCAAATACTTGTAGAACACGCCAGCCAACACCTGTTCGGTGGCAGAAGGGAACCACTCCCAACGCAGGTCGAGGTTATCGATGCGGGCACGTTTCAAGTTAGGATTACCCTTCTCCTGATACTCCTCGCCCTGAATCTGATAAGGCACAATCTCGTAGAAACCCGGACGGTTGATGGAACGATAGTAAGAGAGACGCACGTTCATCTTCTTTGTTGGTGTCCATTTGATGGATGCCGATGGCAGATAGTCCCAATAGCTCTGCTCGCCCACCTGCCCCATGTTGCGGAAGTGCTGGAGCATGGTGTAGATTTGGTTGGTGTGCTCGGCACGGAAACCTGCGTTCAACTCACCCAAACCAGACTTCACGGTAACCATGGCGTAAGCACCGCCGATGTGTTCCTTCGAGTCGTAGTTGAGTTGGGAAGCCTGTGAGTATGGAGTCTTGCAAACCCAGTCGATGCTGCCAAACTGCTCGAAACCATTGCCATCCAACTGCTGCGAGATGTTGGCAGGATTGAAGACATAAGAGTAATATCGGTTGCTGCGTTCCTTGCGGCGATACTGTGCGCCCGCCTTCCAGAGAGCATCCACGCCATCGCCGAAATGGGTGTCGTAAGAGAGGTTGATGTAACCCGCCCAGTCGGTGTCCTTGTTGTGCTGATAGCGTCGCTCTGCACTCTTAGGGAGCGTCTTCTGGATTTTCTTGTTGGAGTCCCAAATCGAACCGTCAATGTCTGACTCCACGGTATTGGTCAACGTAATGTACGTTCTGTCTGGGTCTTCCTCCTTGGCCTGCGAGAAGATGCCCGACCAATCTACCACGAAGTCCTTGGTGAGATGGTGCGTACCCTTCAAGTTGGTGGCAAAGATACTCTGAGTCAGAGAAGTTGAACGAGTCTCGTCGTCCTGGGTGTAAGAGTCGGCGCCAATGTATTCGGTGCTGATGCCCTGGTTGTAGCGCACGCTCTTCGAATTGGTGCGTACAAACATATTGTACCACTCCAACTTATGGGCACCAGGCATCAGATGATTGCCCAAAGTCAAGTCTATCTTGGCATGGGCACCTGCAGTCAAGTCGTGAATGCTATAGTAACGCTTGTGCAAATTGGAAATATACATCGCCTGTTCGCCCGAAGCCATCTTCACGGAGTTGTAAGTTCGCTCGGTGCCACGGAAAGTATTCTGGATGCTACCAGCGAGCATCACACCCAAACGATCTTTCCAAAAACGGTTGCCGATGGAGAGACCACCGATAAAGTTAGGGGCAGGATTGGAATGGCTCTTGATTTGGGTAGGACCCTTCTTGAAGTCGTTCATCCCAGCCTTATAGTTTGGACCATAAGCCTCGTAAGGTGACTGGTGGGTGTAGTCGCTGCGGTTGGAGGTGAGATAATCCCTGCCGTCTTTCCAGAAATAATCGCTCGCTCCCACGGCGGCATTCGCCTGAAGTTGGAAACGGGAAGGTGCATCCTTCATCACCATATCCACCACTCCACCTGCCGCATCGCCCTCCATGTCGGCGGTCAGAGACTTCGACACCACGAGGCGATCCATCAAGTCGGAAGGGAAGAGATTGAGCGGAATGTAGCGGTTCTTGTCGTCTGGACTCGGAATCTTCACACCGTTCACGAGGGTGTAATTGTATCGCTTGTCCATGCCTCGGAGGATGGCGTAGGAAGCTTCGCCCGAAGCATCTCGTTCCATCGTAACACCAGAAACACGCTGCAAGACGCTCGCCACGTTGACATCAGGAGAGAGTTGGATGCTCTGCTGACTCATCACGTTGAGCACGTTGCCGGCATTCTTCACCGTCTCCACGGCACTGCGGTCGGAGCGATACTCACGATGACCTGTCACCACCACCTCGCCGAGCTGCTTGGTGTCCTCGTCCATGGCTATGGTCAACTGTCCGTCTTTTCCATCTTTCGAGTCCTTGGAGTAATCCTTAGCCACATCCACCACCATCTCCTTGGTCTTGTAAGACATGTAAGTGACGATGATGGTAAACTTGCCCTTGTCGGGCAACTCGTGCAGGGTGAAAGTACCATCGAGACCAGTCGTGGTACTCACGTTGGGCAGTTCCTTCACTCGGATCACGGTTCCGATGAGCGGTTCGCCCGTCTTATTATCCTTGACGATGCCATCGAGCGTATGGGCTTGGATGGCAGAGGTCGTTGCGGCTAGAAGAGCCGCACTGATTAAAAACCTTTTCATCTCTATTTTGTGCTGTCAGGGGGAATTTACTATTCCCGATTTACTTGTTCTTCGTAATCGTATGGATGATATTTCCATCCTTGTCTATCATCGACATCCTCAATTGCTTCTTATCTACCGTAAACACCGAGTATCCATCGGCTGGGCTACAGAATACGGTTCCTTCGATAGGTTGCACAGGGCGAGCCAAGGAAGAGGAAGAGTTGACCACATAGTCGATAGGGTCGCCTTTCTTCTGGATGTGCTGGAAGCTATGAATGTGTCCACAGGCATAAATCGCCACATTATTATATCTATGGAGAATAGGAAGCAAACGCTTCTGCATGTCGAGACGCTCACTCTCCTTTTTCTCGGTATAAGCATAGATAGGATGATGTCCCAAGACGATGACCCAGTCTTCCTTGGCATTCTTCAGCGTGTTGTCGAGCCAAGAGAGCTGCGCCTGCATGTCTTCCTTGCAGGCATCAGGATAAGTATCGGAGGCCTTGCGATAAGAGTCGATGAGCGGTGTGGTGTCGAGACAAACCACCCTTACGGTAGTGCCCTTGTGGTCGAACACCTTGGTGTAGTATTTGGCTGGCATCATCCATCGGCGGCTTACCTTGCCATAATCCAGAAAAGCCTGGGTGTTGCCACGATACTCATGGTTTCCGCAAACCGGGAACCAGTCTATCATCAAGTCGGGATGAGAGTAAATCCACTCGAAGTTGGTCTGCCAAAGTGGGTCTTGCAGGGAGGCAATGCCATTGAAATGATGGATGTCGCCCACGGCGAACACACACTCCGGGTCAACCACGCCCGCCATTTCGCCCATCAGTTCGGCGATAGGTTTCTGGTCGTAATAGCCATTGCGCCCCATGTCGTTGGTCATATAGAGCGTAATCTCGCCCTTCAAAGATTTCCAAGTGCTACGACTGGCATACTGGCGAGGGGTGAGTTGGGTAGGTTGCACGAGACTAACCTGTGCTGCGTTATCCTGAGCAGCGAAACTTGAATTCTGGGATGCCTGCTGAGCATTCATCACTTGGCTGTTTGCAGAAAGCATCAACAAGAGTGAAGCCGCAAACAAAGATTTGAAAATCTTCTTTTCCATTCTTTATCTTCTCTATTTTTTGTTTTTCTAATTTCGATTTCTTATGATTTTCTCAATACACGTTTCTTTTTCGGGTGCAAAGGTACGGGGCTTTTGTGTCAAAGATATTACAAGAAATTGAAAAAGAAGATAAAGAATACTACAATATAATTACAAAATTCCTTGGTTCTACAGAACAAGTCATGGTTCTATGAAGCGAACCTTGCTTTTGAAAGTCGCTTCTTTGTT
>DBLF01000131.1:8912-11363 GCA_002297965.1 Candidatus Segatella papionis | reverse complement strand
CCGAACTGAAGCACGTCATCGAGCCTGGCGACTTCCAAATTATGATAGGAGCCAATAGCAAGGAGGTGAAAACGGCGAAATTACACGTTATTATTTAATGATGACAGCATTGTTTTTTAACTGTTTACTACTAGAAATGGTGAATTCATCATTATAATGAAAAGAAAGAAAGGCAACTTGACCTATTGTTATGATAGTCCAAGTTGCCTTTTTTCTTTATTGTTCCGCCTTTATTATCATCTATTCTTTTCGGCTACATCAAACCACAAGCGTGTAGTAATCTCGTCAGCTCCTTGTTGGCTCACAGCCTTCTTATAGCTTTCTCCATTGAGCGATTGCTCGGTAGAAGGGTAGAAGAAACGATGTGGAAACTCGCCAGCGGCTAGAGCCGACTTAGGACCTGGCTTCAAGTTAGGATAACCCAAACGACGCCAGTCGGTGAAGGCATCAGGACCCTGACCATAATATGCTATCCACTTCTGCCATCCTATACTCTCATACCAATGAGCAGCATCATATTTCACGGCATCTTGCGACAAATAAGCACTTATCTCTGCGGCATCGGTAATGCCTTGTTGCTGGAGTGATGCGGTGATGGCATCCTTGTAGAGCTGTTCGGCATCGGCATCTATCCATCCCCTCGCTGCAGCCTCAGCATAAGTGAAGAGAACCTCGGCATAGGTGACGAACACTGCTGGAGCCTCATCCTTCAAGAATGCCGTGCCTGGACGAGAGACCTTGGAAAAGCCTTGGTTGTTTGCCAAATCGGCAGAAAGTCCGTTGGCAGCACCTTCGTAGGTATCGACACTTGCATCCTCAGGCAACTGTGCATACACGGCAAGGCGGGGGTCATTGAGAGACTTCAACTTATCTATCAACGTTTTGGATACTCTCTGGTCGTCACGGCTAGCAAAAGCCGATGCCCATGGGTTCCACTGTGGCGAGGCGGCAAAAGTAAACTTGGCGTTGTCCTGATTGCTGCTTATCAAATTGGTTCTGTCGGCATAGAGCTGGCTGATGATGGTCTTGGCGGTAGCCTCATCACGGTCGGCTATCTCCAGGGCGATGCGAAGGCGAAGGCTCTTGGCTAACTTTTTCCACTTATTGATGTCATTATCATATATCAAGTCACCCTGCAGGGTTCCACCACCTGCCGAAAGTGCGGCATCTGCATCGCTTAGGTCTTGCAACAATCCTCTGAGCACGGTCTCCTGACTGTCGTATGCAGGAGTGGTGCTCTTGCCATACTCAGAATAAGGGATGGCTCCATAGAAATTGGTGAGCTGAAGATAAGCCCACGAACGCCAAATCTTAGCCACAGCCTTCTGGTTCACCGAACTAGTTGCCTGATCGTCGATGGCCTGTAGGTTTGATACGATGGTGGCGTAGAATGTGTTCCAGGTGCTGGTGAAGTCTGTGTTATCTACATCATAGCAATCGGGCTCGGTATATTGTATCTTAGCCCAGTGTTGCGCCCATAGCAGGGTGCTGTTGTAACTAGCAGCACTTCCCCAATAGGTCTGCGCACTTTGATACTCGGTCGATGTGAGCAGGTAGGCTGGGTCTGGTGTTTCGGTGGCATTGGGGTTCTTGTTGATGTCGCTCAGGGTGTCGTCGCATGAGGTCAATGCCGCGGCGAGTGCCAATGTCCATATCAAATGCTTATATATCTTCATATTGTCGGTTCCTCCATTTTTAGAATTTTACATTCAAGTTGATACCTATCTGACGGGTGGTTGGCAATGAATATGCCTCCACGCCTTGTGCGTTGCCAGCCGAAATGGCTGCCTCTGGGTCGATGTTGGGTGCATCCTTGTGGATAATCCAAAGGTTGCGGGCAGTGAGTGCGATGCTGGCATCCTGTAATCTGAACTTGCGCACCCAGCTCACAGGCAACTGATAGGTAAACGATACCTCGCGCAACTTCACGTAGTCTGCCTTGAAGACATTCGCCTCGGCAATGCTGTACAGACGATGGTAATAGTTCTCGGCCGATACCACCTTGGTATTCTTCTCACCACTGGCGGTTACACCATCTACGATGATACCATCTTGATATACTCTGGTTTGCTCGCCATTGATGGTGGCGTAGTAGAGTCCATCTGCCGAGGTGGTGTATTGAGGGGCATCAATCTGCTGGTTGACTCCATTGTTCTTGTAGTACCACAAACCTCCATGCTCGGCATCTCGACCTGGCAATGTGCTTGCCAAGACACCGGTATAAAGACCCGTCTTGTTGGTATTGGAGAAGATTTTTCCTCCAAAGCTGGCATCTATCAAGAACGAGAAGGTGAATCGCTTGTAGCGGAAGGTGTTGGTGATGCCACCTTGCCAGTTTGGGGTAAAGTGTCCCAAAGTCTTGGATGTCGAGGAAACCTTAGGCAGACCGTTGTCATCCACCACAATGTTGCCATCGCCGTCTCTTTCGTAGCTGCTGCCGAAAAGGGTTCC
>DBLF01000131.1:0-8855 GCA_002297965.1 Candidatus Segatella papionis | reverse complement strand
GTAATCTGACCTGCATCATCCAGCTTGATTACCTTGCTGCGGTTGCTGCTGTAGTTGATGTCGGCACTCCATTCGAAATCGTGCTTCCTCACTGGCACCAAGCCCAGCTGTATCTCATATCCCCTATTGCGGATATGTCCCGCATTGACCACCTGCGATGTATAGCGGCTTGCCGCAGTGGTGGCGAGGCTCAAGATTTGGTTCTTACTGTCGGTCTGATAGTAAGAGAAGTCGAGACGTATGCGACTGTCGAGGAAAGCTCCTTCCAATCCCACTTCGATGGAGTTTGTCTTCTCAGGCTTCAAGTTTGGATTCTTGCCCTCGGTAGAGGCGGTGAGCATAGGATTGCCATTGAAGGCTGTCTGGATATTGTAAATGTTGGCCAACTGGTATGGGTCGGCATCTGCGCCAACCTGCGACCATCCACCTCTCAACTTCAAGTAGTTCACCTGTCGAGAGGTGAAGCCCAATGCCTCGTTGAGTAGCACACTCGCTGTTACCGAAGGATAGAAGTAAGAGTTGTTATCCACAGGAAGTGTGGAAGACCAATCGTTGCGACCAGTGAGGCTTAGGTATGCCCAGTTTTTGTAATTGACGGTAACCGAACCATATAAACCATACTGACGAAGACGATAGAAATCGTTGGAGGAGGTAAGTTGGTCGCGCGAATTGGTAAGGGTATATAGGTCTGGAATCGCCAGGCGTGGTGCAGCCTGGTAATTATACTCATACTTCTTGTTGCGCACATTGAAACCTACCAAGGCATCCAGGTTCCAGTCTTCGCTCACCTGCTTCTGATAGGTGAGTACAGCCTCCGAGTTGTTCTCCTGTACGGTATAGTTTTCCTCGTTGTAACTACCGTATGGCGTACCACTGGTACCCCATTTCACCTTCGACTTTCGCTTGTCGTTATACCAATCTGTACTGGTGCGCAGACGCAAGTCCAATCCATCGAGCAGATGGAAAGCCACATGGAAATCGCCTATCAGACGATGGCGGTCTTGGCTCTGGGTGTTGTAATAGGCACTCCAATAAGGATTGCTATAGTAACTGCTGTTCCAGTTGCGGCTATAGTCTGCCTTCAATGACTCGGTATTCACTTGGCGACCGAACCAGAGGAACTGCAGCATAGTGCTGTTGCTACGGGCGTTGCTACCCGATGCCATGGCCGAACCTGGCAGACTAGGCGCCGAATAGAGGATATAATTGGCTGTGGCGCCAACCGATACCCAAGGTGCCAACTTATAGTCGGTATTCAGTGTGAAGTTAGCCTTGTTGGTGGAAGCACCAGGCACGATACTACGTTGGTGCTCATTGTTATAGCTGATGCGGAACTGGTACTTGTCGTCGGCTTTAGCCACGGCTACACCATAATTGAGGGTAGTACCCGTGCGGAAGAAGTCCTTCACGTTGTCCGGGTTAGAAACCCAAGGCGTAGCAGTACGATTACCTGCGACATCGAGTGGACTGTCAAATTGGGGGATATTGAGACCTATGTCCAATCGTGGTCCCCAGCTCTCATCGACTCCATCGTTTACGCCTCCTCCCTTGCCATCTACGTAGCTGAATCTGCCACCGGCACCTTGTCCGTAGAGATTCTGAAACTCAGGCAGGTTGGCTGCAAACGAAACCTGTGTGGATAGATGACCCGTAACACCGAGTCCCTTCTGTCCCTTGCCATTCTTGGTAGTAATGATGATGGCACCGTGAGCGGCACGAGCACCATAGAGGGCAGCCGCATTAGGCCCTTTCAATACCGACATCGAGAGGATGTCCTCAGGGTTGAGGTCGGCGATGGCATTCTTGTAGTCGCGCCCTACTCCTTTCGAATTAAGTTGAGAGTTATCCACGGGTATTCCATCAACGATGAAGAGTGGCTGGTTCTCGCCCGCGATAGAGGTCTCGCCACGTATCACGATTCGACTGGAGCCCACGTCGCCCTGGCTATTGGTGATGCGCACACCCGCCAACTTGCCCGAAAGCGAATTGATCAGGTTGTTGTCCTTGCCCGTTGTCAGCTGGTCGGAAGATATTTCCTGCGTAGCATAACCCAAGGCTTTCTTTTGGCGAGAGATACCCATGGCGGTAACCACTACCTCGTTAAGGTCGGTGGCGTTGGGAGCCAACACCACATTGATGACATTGCCTTTGATGGCCACCGTCTGGGTCTGCATACCGAGATAGGATATTGTCAATTTCTTGGCGGCTACGGGAAGTTTGGAGATGGTCAACTGTCCATCCACATCCGTTACGCCACCCACCTTGCTGTCTTGTACGAGAACGGCTGCGCCTACCACAGGCTCACCGTCGTCTGCAGAGGTAACCTTGATGGTTAGCCCCTGATTCTGTGCTGCGGCATAAGGTGCGCCTGCTGCCAACAGAGATAATGCGAAAATAAACTTCTTTACCATACTAACGTATTTATTAATCTATTGTCATTTTTTCTAATTCGAGTGCAAAGGTATGACAATATTTCAACATAACAAAGAGAAAGCTTGACAAATGCAATGAAAATACCACAAACAGAAACAAAGAGATACCAAGCACATACCACGATTGTGGTACATTTTACCCTGCCATTGTGACATTCGCTAATGCGGGCTTTTACAATAAAGATTATTTCGTTTTCTCAAATTTGCTGTCACTGGTGTCACGCCACAGCATAACCAACTGATAATCACATAAATAAGACGTGACACCAAATGATATTTTGCTGTCACTTGCTGTCATTTGATGTCACGCCTATTTTTCGCTTCCATAGGGGTGGAATTATATCCTAACTACCAGATACTCAGTACCAAATCGAGTCCTCTTGTTCTCTAATCCATCAATATTTTGGAGTTCTCTACCAAAATTGCTAAGACTCGAAACTTGCAACGAAGAGCCATATTTTTGCTTCAAAACATCAAAAATGGAGGCGGCAGTCATGTATTCGCCTTTTTCTGCATCATTCGTAGGCTCGAAAACTTCCAAAAAACACTGCTTGGCGACGGAAACTTGCTGAAATTGCAGGTTGCTTTGCATGATTTCCGCATTCTCAGCTGCATCGAAATATGATTTTTCTCCTCGTTCCAAGGCTTGCATCGCCTGGGCGTAAAGCTGCTCGTAGTTGATGCGCTGGCTCACGTCGATAGGTCCCGTCAACTCCACGCCCAAGAAGCGACGACTTCCCGAAGGGTCGGAAAGGATGTCGGTCATATTGCTGGTGGCGATGAAGGAGGCAAGGCGGGGGAACTCCTCCACATGGCTTCCATAAGGCGGCTTGATCTTCACCGTAGGCAACTGGAGGAGGTTTTTCAGGAAACCTTGCTGCACTTGCGGTGAAATCTGGTTGAACTCATCGAGATTGACGAGCAGAAACTGTGCCATCCCCTGCAATACTTGCCGTTTCTCCGAGAGGATGAGGTTGTCGTTGTAGCCCCAAGATAACAAGGGGGGAACCAAGCGACGGCAGAAAGTGCTCTTGTTGAATCCCTGCTTGGAGATGAGCAGCGGCATCGTGCTGTTGCCATACTGACGGCGATAAGTGCTGCGCCATTGGTCCACCATCCCCAAGAACCAGGTATAAAACCAGTCTTCCCAATGCTTGTTGGTGGTAGGCACCGTGCGAGCCAAGGCACGAATGCGATCCTTGCCGTCCCATTTTCCAGAACAGCTGTAGAGGTAAGACTCTATCGGACTGTAACTAGGAATATAGCTGGAGCCAAGAAAGTTTTTCACATCGTTGATGGTGACATGAATGTCGGCAAGCTGCACGTCGATGGTCATACTTTTCAGCATACGGTCGTCAACGGGCATGAAATCCCCTACCCAAGAGTTGTTGGGTCTGTATTCCGTATATTTCATCACTGCGTTATAGCGAAACTGGTAACGACTCAGCAGATAGGCCTTCATCTGCAAGATGTCTGCCCTCCCTTTCCTACCCGACGATGGATGCTTAACGGGCTTGTTCTTGGAGTGGGTAGCGTAGGCACTGCCCACTAGCAGGCGCAGCTGCTCGGCATCCACATCATACCAGTTGTTGCGGCGAATGTGGGTGAAAGCCTCTTCTTCGCTCATACCAGCTCGGCAGAGTTTGGCTGCAATGGCAGAGAGGCTAGCCAGCAACCGGTCTTCCTCGTTCGCCCAACTGAGGTTGGCTTTCTTCATTTCCGCCACGGTTTCTTCGGCGGCTTTCTTGTAAAGAAACTCATAGTCGTCATATACCTTCAGGTCTTCTATGTTTTGGGGGACGGCAGGTTGGGTAATTTGAGCTTTCGATATGCGCATCGCCTCGGCTTTGGAATTGATGTAAGGCGAAGCGTCGAGCGTGAGCATGAAGTGTGCTTTCAGTGTGGGCTGCTCAGCCTCAACGTCGGCATGTATGAGAGATTTGTAGAGCGTCTTGGTCTGTTCGTAGCCAACCTGATAGAGGAATTCGGCATCCGATTCGTTATCGGGCGTGTTGCCGTTTTCATCGATGATTCGAACAAGTACGATGACTCCTCTCCCATCGGCAGCTTCGATGGCAGCATAGGTCATCGGAAGGAGACTGGCGGTCTTCTTGGCGAGTTCAACCTCCTCTGGTGTTCGCAAATGGGTGAAGCGGAGCATCACCAGTCCGTTCGACTTCTTGAAGGCGAGGTTGTCGCTTTCATCCTTTCCGAACTCTGCGGCAGGATAAACCTGTTGCCATTGCTGTATGCCGTTGTAATATTCATAGTTGCCGTTCATCAGCGGTACGCTCATACGGAAATTGGCGACAGTTTGCTTACTGTCGTCCTTGGCGATGCGCTCCAAGAATCGCTCGATGGTTTTCGTGCAGACGCACAACTTGTTTTGCTTATTGTATCTTGCTATCGTTATCTTCATTGAATTGATAATTAGGTGATTAGACGTTCCATTAGTTGTTCGGTAGCTTTGCCCAGAACTACCCGAGGCGTTGGGCACTTTTGCCCAGCGGCATGAGGAGATTTGCCCAAGGTCGTTGGGCAAAACTCCTCATGGCCTCGGGCAAATTTGCTCTATATTTCGGGCGAATTTGCTTGTAGGCAGAAACGATTTGCCCCATACGTTGGTTTCGTTTCTTATAAGCCTTACTTTGGTTTTCTAAAAGCCTTTCGGCTGTTTTCCAGAAGCGTTTCAGCGGCTTTCTAAAAGCCCACTTCTTCGGTGTATCTATCAAACTTCAGATTCTGATATCCACGTTGTTGGCACCATTTCTGGATATATTGCTGCTGTTCTGGCTCCAATCCTATCTGTCCTAACTTATAACGATAGTAAGAGGTATTGCTTCCGAAATAGCCAGTCATTCTTACTCGGAATTCGCCCAAGTCCTTGTTCTTCAGCTCACCGATAATACCTTCCAGTCCGTAGGCCATCTTGATGAGTTTCAGTTGGAGGAAGTGTTTGCACTTTCCGTCCTCGTTGTATGCGTCGGGGAAAATAGCGCAGCCGTTGGTCTTGTTGGGATCCTTCTGGGCTACAGAGAGTTGGTGTGCGCACTCATGTGCATGGGGACATTGTGTGTTGAAACAATATTCCCAGTAGGTGTGTTTTTCGCCATCAGCGAAAAAGAGTCTCACTAAGTCTGCTTGTGTCATTGGAGATTTAGTTGTTTAATGGGTGGATACTAAGGTTTCACTCAGGAGTTGATAAGCTTCTAGGTGGAATCGGCAAGAATTTTTCTTACTGGGTGCAAATATACGATTTTTTTGATAGTCCGCAAGTTTTTTTGCGAAAAACTTTGCTTTTATTTCTACTTTTGTCGGTGTTTGGGTACCTTTTCCCTGTTTTTGGGTGTTTTTGGGGGGATTGCGAGTTACCTTTTTTCTGCCTATAGGTAATATTTAGTGGCTTTGCGAGATTTTATCAGCGTGACAGCAGGTGACAGCAAATTGGAGGAAAACATACATATATATATGTAGTGACATCAAAGAATTTCTATATACCAATACCTCCAATAGAGGAACAAAATCTTTACTTGTATCTGAAATTTTGTTTACGATGAGATTTTGACTAAACAACGAGACGAACTTCTCCCTCTTTTAATGAATGGTCAAGCCACGGTAAATTATCATTTATCTGCTTATTGAGCATTTGTCAATCTCTGTCTGTTTGGCAGATGCAACCATAAACGACTTAGCTTTTTCTTTGGTGATAGCCCAATTATAATAGACATCAACAAAGTTGCACAGACGCACAGGTGTTTCGCCCTCTATCGTTTTTTTGTCAACACCGCTAATTTCTATTTTAGCGATGTCGGCAAGCTTGTATTTTTTCAATTTCATATATTCTTATATATTTTGGTTGTTTCCAAAATGGATATAACCCAGTATTACTCTTTATCCGTTTTTTCTTCTGATTTTTCAAGCTTTTCCTCTATTTCCTCTATCTGTGGCAATTGTCAATGTTTTCTCAATGTCAAGTTCATTTTGGAGTGCAACTGTTCCGATGAACGAGAAATTGTATGGGGCTTTGAATATGTAGCGAGCCAAGTCTGACTGTGGAGGTGGCAAGGTCTGTTCAAAATTATTAATTGCATGACCTTTAGCATGGATATATCCATTGTCTATTTGAAGGAGCATCATGTCGCAACTCCACCCATTCTGTGCTGTCTCTGTGATGTAATAAGCTCGTTCGGCAATGTCTTTAACTTTCGATAGAAGTGAAATATGATGATACCAAGTTATTTGTGCAAGTGGTACTTGCACAAATAACTTGCCTTCACTCTCTAATTTTGCAAGTGGCACTTGCAAAATTGGCAATTTCTTTAATTCTGCAAGTGGCACTTGCAAAAATGGAAAAACTGTGCTTTGAAAACTTCCGTCAATATGTTTGTATCAGGGTCATAAACTGTCCCTGCCATATCTTCGTTTATTTTTCCGAAATAAGAATAGCCTAATCGAGTTAAGTGAACCATTGCTGGCATTTGAACTCTTGTTGCTTCGTTAAATTTACTCATAGCTTCTTCTTTGTTTAATCGAAGTTGATAATTTCACTTACGCTGACATCTAACAACTCTGAAATCTTTTTCAAAGTCATGAGATCTGGTTGTGTGGTGTTGGTACACCATTTGGAAACAGTTGCTTGGTTTACTCCTAACTGTTCCGCAAGCCATTTGTTGGTCTTTTTCTTTTTGACCAAAACCAATTTAAGTTGATTTAAATCTTCCATAAAGTTCAATTTATTGCTTTAAATGCAAATATAGTGATTTCTTTTTATAAATATGTATCTATAGTTTAATCTTTAACAAGATATAACAAAGAAAGATAGAGTAGGTAACTATTCAGCAGCGCTAAGTCTCTAAGGTGTCAAACTATACGTAACTTCGTTAATTTTGTTAACAAATTATGGAATCTATTATGGCAGGTATGCTCGTACCCCCCATACGACAATTCTGTTTCACAAGAATCTCAGAGCCATATTTTTTGCACAAGTTTCAGAATATCAATAAATTAGGTTAACAAGACATCTTTGTTTCAATGTTTTTTAGTACCTTTGCACTTGAAATGAAGAAAGATGAACATAAGCAGGACGAAATGCCGCAGCACATAGTTTCGGTGCCTGTGGCAGGAACCCAATCAACTGTCACAGATGCACAAGTCGTGCAAAAAGCAATATTGGAACGTCTTGCAACCTTAGAAACGAAGGTGAGTGAGCTTTCTTCAGATAATTCACGTAAGGATCGCCATATTTAGAGTTTGCAGCAACAACTACACGATGTAAAATTGGAAAACAAAAAGTTACGCCAAGAAAACAAGCAGTTGCGTCAATCATCAGCGGCGGATTCTAACCTGTCTTTGGCAGAATATACTTCACAATAGTTGCTTTCAATCTTTGTTACTTCAACGTCGATTAATTGACCATTATGTAGTTTTTGGTTGGTCTGATAGTCTTTGTAATTAGCTTTCTTATCAGCAAACTTACCTTTGCCTCCTTCTGGATGGGTTATTGAATAGTTGCGTTGAGCACTAAGAAATCTTACAATTTCCCAACTTGGTTCCATATTGTCATATTCTATACGATGTACCGCAACGTAAGCACCTTTAGCACAATATTTGCTCCATTTTGATGAATATTTGACATTGACAACTTGGGTAGTATCAAGTACAATCCTTACATGCTCAGGAGTAACTTTTCTTACATAGTCGATGAATATATTTTGTTTGAAGTCCTTGATAACTTCTTTTCGTATGTCGCCAATATCTTCTAGTGTTAGGGATTCTATGCCTGTGTTTTCGGAACCAATAGTACTTGACTTAGTTCCTTCTGACACTTTTGAGGTAGAATCAGTATCAGTGACTTTGTTTGCAATTTGTTCTTTGTTGTCTTTTAGCAAGCCGAATAAGGTGGCCACATCAGATAGGTCACTTTTTAGTTGCCCTATCTGATGTGATAACTTGTTTATTTTGTCTTCGATGATGGTACCTTTACCTTCTTCATCTATTCTATCCAATCTGTCAAGTAGATTGGTGAGGAGTTTCTCTAGTTCCATGATGATTTTTCTTTATAGCTTAATCTCGAAATGAATTTGTATTATAGCCGAAAATGACCGAACGAACGACTATAAATAGCCGAAAATAGCCGAAAATA
The DNA here is from genome assembly GCA_002297965.1 of Candidatus Segatella papionis. Lineage (GTDB taxonomy): Bacteria > Bacteroidota > Bacteroidia > Bacteroidales > Bacteroidaceae > Prevotella > Prevotella papionis. The sequence goes on along the minus strand of DBLF01000131.1, from coordinate 281 downwards.
GCCGAAAATAGCCGCAAGAACGACCGCAAGAACGCCCTATATTATGAGTAAAGTTCTTTTTCGCCTTTCTCGGTTATCAGCCATTTTTTGCCATTAGATGATTTTACTATAAGTTCATCTTTTGCCATATTTACGAGGAGACGACCTATTTTTCGTAGCTTTTCGTCACGAGTGTTGTTTGCTGGAAAAACATGTTGTAGTCCTTCAAATGCATCTTTACGCCAAAATCCCATTTCGCCTGCATTATGTGCCAATTGAAGTAGTAGCTTTTGAATGCTATT
>DBLF01000049.1:23327-27840 GCA_002297965.1 Candidatus Segatella papionis | reverse complement strand
GGTATCGGCGAGAAGAAAAACCAGGCAGACTTCGCCCTCTGGAAGAAGGCTTCGCCTGAGCACATCATGCGCTGGCCTAGTCCTTGGAGCGATGGTTTCCCAGGATGGCACTGCGAGTGTACGGCCATGGGACGCAAGTACTTGGGCAACCACTTCGACATCCACGGTGGTGGCATGGACTTGATTTTCCCTCACCACGAGTGCGAGATTGCACAAGCTGTGGCTTCACAGGGCGACCAGATGGTTCACTACTGGATGCACAACAATATGATTACCATCAACGGTCAGAAGATGGGCAAGAGCCTCGGCAACTTCATCACCTTGGAGCAGTTCTTCACAGGCAATCACAAGAGCCTGGAGCAGGCTTACTCGCCTATGACCATCCGCTTCTTTATCCTCTCCGCCCACTACCGCAGCACCGTGGATTTCTCCAACGATGCGTTGAAGGCGAGCCAGAAGGGATTGGAGCGCTTGATGAACGGTATCAACGACTTGGAGCGTGTGCCTGTGGCTAAGCAGAGCGATGAGCAGGTGAAGAAGTTCGTGAGCGAGTTGCGCCAGCGTTGCTATGATGCGATGAACGACGATTTCCAGACCCAGCTTGTCATCAGCTACCTCTTCGAGGCTTGCCACATCATCAACACAGCCCTCGACCACAAGGCAAACATCTCTGCCGACGACCTGAAGGAGCTCTCAGACACAATGCATCTCTTCACCTTCGATCTCCTCGGTTTGAAGAGCGAGAAGGGTGCCAACAACGATGCCCGTGAGGAGGCTTACGGCAAGGTAGTGGATATGGTGCTCGACCTGCGTGCCAAGGCAAAGGCAGCCAAGGACTGGGCTACCAGCGACCAGATTCGCGATGCTCTCGCAGATGCTGGCTTCGAGGTGAAGGACACCAAGGATGGTGTTACCTGGAAACTGAACAAGTAAATGTGCAAGCAATTATGTGTTAACAAAACTAACTCATAGTTTTATCACTCATAACTCTATGAGTCTTGTTAGGAAAGTTATATTTTTACGTCCCGATGTAGTGCTATCTGCATCGGGACGTATTTTTATTTATGTCGGGATACAGCACTATCTGCATCGGGATGTGTTTGGGGTATAAAATGGAGAGAGTTAACAGAGTCAACAGTTAACAGTTCATTTTTGCATACTTATCCGCCTCAATGTATAGAAATAGTATATATATATTAATGATTATATATAGGTATAAGGGGGGAGACCATCAAAATATCAACTGTTAACTGTTGACACTGTTGACAAATAGCTATTTCTTTGGGACAGTTTCTGAAGACTTGATGGTAGTCTTGCCCGATGCTTTTGCACTCGTAGAATCCTTTTGCTTGCTTGCGATGGAATCACGTAACAGGCTATCCTTCAACTTCTTGTATTGCTTATATTCTTTTTCATAATAGTGGGCATAGTTGAAGAAAGGCTCTGTTACCGCCTCGTCGCTCAAAGCAGTGAAGGTGTGTCCATAAGGGTCTTGCGCCTTGATAGTAATCCTTGCCTTCGGATTCTTCGGAGTATAATAATAGAGGTGATTCATGAGCAGATAGGTGTTGCCCTTGCTCACAAAACGATAAGAAACCGACTCGCTATACTTGTGATGATAACCTGCGGCAAAGGCATCCTGACCCTTGCTGCTGATGCGGCGCATCGGGTACTCCTTGCCATCCTCCACTGCCACCACTCGCCAATGGCTTGTTGCATTGAAGACATTGGCTATCAATACGTTCTTGTCCTTCGACAAGTTCCAATCGTCGGCATATTTTTCACCATTGAAGTCGGTCTGGGCACGGAAGATGGTCATCTGCTTTGTCTTGTCCCAAAAAGTTCCTTTATAGTAGCAATCGCTGATGCGAGTACCTACGAAACTATATACATAATAACCGTTTGGCGTGCCACAGATGTTGATGTTCGACTGCCATATATTGCCGCAAGCCGCAGCATGGCAATGCTCCATCACATCCTCGCCCTCGTACTTGATTTCGTGATTGCAAGCGAAATGAGTATGACCGCAGAAGAGTTCGTAACCACCCTCAAACTGGCGCAAGAGAGCCAAAAGCTGAGAGAGGCGAGAGGAAGTGAAATGTCCCTTTTCGCTCTCTATGCCCACGGGTTTTGCCTTGCCAAAAGGAGAATTGCCAAAGGTGAATGGGATATGATAGCAGAGTATCACCTTCTTGCTCTTCGGGGTGAGGGCTAGGTCTTGCTTCAACCAACGCATCTGTCGCTCTCGCAATTCGCCCGGTGAATAATACGCCATGCCTCGATAGAAGAAACAATTGTTGATGCAGACATAATGCTCGTCGCCACGGTCGAAGGAATAGTCGGTAGGACCGAAGTTCTCTTCCCATTTGCGCTTATAGAGGGCCTTGCCGTCTTGGTCGTGGTTGCCGATGACGGAGAACAATCGCATATCCGAAGAACCCAGCGATTGGCGTATCTGCTTCTCCAGCTGGGCATTATAGCCTCCATAATACTGCACGTCGTCGCCCATGCTAAGTCCATAGACGGGAGTACCATTAGGAAGACTCTTGATGGTTTGCTTGATATCCACCATCGTCTGGGTGGTGAATCTTTCCACATCGCTCTTCTTGATAGGGTTATCATCGGGCGACGCATAGTAAGGACTATAGGCATTGGTAACCTGCGGGTCGCCGATGACTATCATCTTATAGCTTGTCTCCTTGCCGCCTGGCAAGCGAGTGAGGGTAAAATTATATACTTTCTTCTTGCTGGACACAGCTTGGTAGAAATAAGCCGTGCGGTCGGTAGCCGAATGGATAGGCACCTCGCAATCGGCAGGCACAGAATAATAGATGAAGCGAGCCAGCGAGTCTCGCTTCATCTTATAACGTCCCAGGGAATCGGTCTTCACGCAGTGGTAGCCATCGCTCACGATGACTCCAGCCACACCTCTTCCCTCGGTATCTCTCAGAGTACCAGAGATGTTGAAATCCATCTTTACCACGGGCTTCGCCTTCTTCACCGTGTCCACTACTTGCGGCTTTGCCTTGGGCGTATCCACAACCTTCTTGGCAATGGCTGGAAGAATGGTGGCTTGGTTTCTCAGATGCAGGGTTACCCCGATTGCCACGAGAGCGCAGCAAGCCAATACTATAATACCCGTATAAATCTGTTTTCTATTCATTCTTTCTAATAAAGTTCCTACTTCACGATGGAAGTAACTGGATTACGAGTTCCCTTGGCACTGACAAGGAATGCCTTGGCACTACCAAACTTCAAGAACATATCCAGACGCACAGGAATGTGGTTGGCATCATCGGTGATATAGAAATCTACGATCTTCTTCCACTTTCCATCTTCATATTCCTGATATTCCAATCGCAAGCAACGATACTTGATGCCATTGTCGGCCTTCACTGTCACCTTGCCGCCAAACTTGAGTTGGGCAGGAGTACGTCCGCTACCGTCACAGATAGGGAACTTCACGCTATGTCCCGTCTTCCAGTTGGCTGGGTCGAAACTACGGGCACGCAAGAAGATGTTCATCATATCGAACACACAGTCGTCGTATGCAGCTTTCTTCCATTTATGCTCACCATCCTTGTTCTGATAGTGCAGGTTGACGTGACATTTGCCACCGGAATAACTGTAGAACACCTCGTCCACCGTATATCGTTTGCCTTCACGAGCACCCTTGCGGAAATACATCGGAGCCATGTCGGTACCCGTATAGCAAAGCAATGTATCGCGAAGCACGAAGAAATCGTCCACCTTCTTGTTGCCACGGGTTACGAGCGAACCACGATAGGCAGGTTTGCCCTTATGTGTGGTTTGCATCACAGACATACTGGCGTTGCCCGCCTTTACCCATACAAACTTCCAGTTGTAATAGAGATTGTAAGTCAAGAACTCACCCGACTTAAATGCTGTATTACGGAAAGTACACTGGGCCGATACAGAAGTATTGACCAAAAGTAGCAACATGGCTACTATAAATGACTTGAGTAACTTCTTCATATCCTTTACATTTTAGGAATGTATTGTATGCCGAGATCAGCGGCACGCTTTGCATTCTGATTCTTAACTTTCTTCTCTTTGTCTGGCTTCTGCTTGGTGATGGCTCCCGGCTTCTGTCGAGAGAGTTCACGAGCCGTAGGATCCCAACTCTCGGTCAAGTCCCACTTCGCCTTGCATTCTATCGCCTCAGGATAGTAATACACTTCCTCGGGTTGCAGGTCGGTGTCGTAATTACCCGTATCCCACTTGCCGTTGTTGTTTCTATCCACTATCAAGCGCATATAGTATTTCTGAGGCTTCAGATAGTAGAACTCCGCCACGCCATTGGATGTCTTCACTTCCTTCACCATCTTGTCTTGTGCGTCAAGTAGTTGCACCAAGAGTGGCTGGTCGCTGAGCGAGGTGATGTTTACGAGTAGTGTGCCATAAGTATCGAGCGAATTGACCTTGAAACCTTGCTTGATAGGCTTGGAAGCCAACCCATAGATGTCTTCGAACGCCGCCGAATCCACTTCCA
>DBLF01000049.1:5560-23248 GCA_002297965.1 Candidatus Segatella papionis | reverse complement strand
AATTCCAGCGGTGCCTTATACCAGAGCGTATCGTGCTTGGCATAGAGATGGATGCCGGCGGTATCAGCCTTAGCCAGAGGGGTAGGGAAGGAGAAGATAATGTTTTTGTCGGGATCCAACTGCGACGATACACTTACCTGCACATCCAGTGGCTTGATGGCCATTACCGAATCGTAAGGCTCACCTTTCTTCTTCTTTTTCTCTTGTTTTTTCTTCCAGTCGGCAAGTTCCTTCTCCTGCGCCTTCATTCGCTTGGCGTATGGTTCCTTCGAGAGGATTTCCTGTGCAGAATCGGTCTTGTTGACCAGCACTCCCGTACTGTCGGTCATGCGATAGGTAATATCCATCAAGAGCGTGTCTTGATTCACCAGCGCCGTGTCCTTCAGCCAGTAAGTAATCGTATCTTTTTTCTCCGAAGTCTCTATCAAGAAAGCATTCTCCGCATCAAAGTTGAGTCCCTTGATTTGCGGGAGGATGGAATCCCCATAACTAAAGAAAAGCGAGAAACAATTGGCTTTCAGTCGCTCCGCCTTGAGGAAGGCTCTATCCATAAGTGGTTCGGTGAATGCCCTGAGCACGACATTGTCTGGCAGGAAATGAGTATATTTCACTTGGTCTATCGACTTGATGTGCAAGGAATCCACCCACGTAGTGTCTTGTCTGACATCAGGTTTGCTGGATGGCACAATGATGTCGTGCGAGAAAGCTATCTTTTCACTCTTCTGGCTGAACTTATAGTCGCCATCCATATCCTGCAAGGCATAAATGCGATAAGAACCTGGTGCCACGCCCTTGATGACAAAGCGACCACGGCTGTCGGTGCGGCTCACTCGAAGCATCGGCTTGGTACGAAATGCCGAGTCAGCATGGTCGGCATAAAGCCCCACCAATATTCCCTTGATAGGTTCGAGGTTTTCTGATTCAAGCACATATCCCGACACCTCCATCGTATCAATGGCTGTACCCGTAGAGAAACTATAGGTATAATTACCCAACGGATTGCCCTCATTGTTGTCGCTGATGGCATCCGAGAAATCGATGGTATAAGTGGTATTGGCTTTGAGCGAATCGACGAGCGACACCTGTATTCGCTTGCCCGCTCCCTTGATTTCCGGTTGCTCCAGCTGTGGCGGCGACACCACCACCTTCTCCGAAGGATTGTCCAACTTGATGAACTCGTCGAAGTAGATGTTTATCTTCTTTTGGTTTACATTGATGGCACCATCAGCCGGCGAGGCTCCTATCACCTTCGGTGGAGTCTCGTCGTACCATCCGCCGTCAGGCTGTCCCATCTTGGCACAAGAAGCCAACAGCAGGAAGGCAAGCAGATAGAAAGGCAGTAACAGGGAGTTTGCCTTCATCTTGCTCTTCAGTTGAGCCATTATGTCGTTTTTGTTTATCATTCTTTCTTTTTTACAGTTCTAGCGCCCTCTTACTATCCTCTTCATGGGGAAGGGCACATATACTTACTTGTTCAAAGCGAGCATCTCGTCGATATTCTTACGGCTGTTGCTTAGGCGAGGTATCTTGTGCTGTCCGCCCAACTTTCCCTTGCTCTTCAGCCAGTCGGTAAAGAGTCCTGGTCTTGCCTTTACTATCTCCAGATGCTGGAGGGTTACGTCGTGGAAACGCTTTGCCTCATAATCACTGTTGATTTCCTGCAACTTATGGTCGAGCAAACTAGCAAACTCATCGAGGTCTTTAGGTTCCAGCGAGAACTCGATGAGCCACTGATGGCGACACTTGGCATTGCTGTCCATATAGACAGGAGCAGCCGTATATTCAGACACTTGCGCCCCCGTCTTCTCGCAGGCGTATGCAAGTCCTTTCTCGGCATTATCCATGATAAGCTCCTCGCCAAAGGCATTGATGAAGTACTTGGTGCGCCCCGTGATGACAAACTTATATGGGTTCTTGCTTGTAAACTGCACTGTATCACCAATCATATAGCGCCACAACCCACAAGAAGTGGTGATGACCATCGCATAGTTCTTGCCTACTTCCACGCCCCAAAGAGGAACCACGGTAGGATTGTCCGAGCCAAACTCATCCATCGGGATGAACTCATAGAACACATCATAATCTATCATAAGCGACATCGCCTTGTCATTCGGGTCATCCTGCAAGCCAAAGAATCCCTCGCTGGCATTATAGGTCTCCATATAGTGCATGTTAGGAGAAGTAATGAGCTGCTCATACTGCTTACGATAAGGCGTAAAGGCAATGCCACCATGGAAGAACACCTCCAGATTAGGCCATACTTCCTCCAAATGCTTCTTGCCTGATAGTTCCATCACACGTACCAACACGCTGAGCATCCAGCTAGGGACACCCGAGATATTGGTCACATTCTTGTTCATCGTCTCATGGGCTATGCGATCGCGCTTCACCTCGAAGTCGCTCAAGAGGGCGGTCTCCTTCTTGGGCACGCGCACCATATTGACGAGCGGATTGATGTTCTCGATGAGGATGGCACTCAAGTCGCCCACCAAACTACCCGAAACATTGTAGTTAGGAGAGTGACTGCCGCCCAATATCAAGCTCTTTCCATCAAAAATCTTGCTCTTCGGATTATTGCGCAGATAATAAGCCACAGCATCGAATCCACCTTTGTAATGGATATTATGCAATCCATCCTGTGAAACAGGGATAAACTTACTCTTGTCGTTGGTAGTACCCGAAGACTTGGCGTACCACTTCACCTGTCCTGGCCAAAGGATGTCCTTTTCTCCATGGCGCATTCGGTCGATGTCGCCCTTCAATTCCTCGTAGGTATTGACAGGCACATTCTGTGCAAACTTTTCGTAACTATTTGTTGTATTGAGTAAATGCCTCACACCATACTCGGTGTTTTTGCCCGCTGCCAAAAGGCGCAACAGTACATCATGCTGCAATTGCTCTGCATCATGTACATATTTCTCCAAGCTCTTTTGGCGAGGCTTGAATACATTACTTACTATCGCTGTTAAACTCATATCTAGATATATACCTTTAAAGTAGATGCAAAAGTAATTCAATCTTTTGATATAGAGAAAGTTTTTACTATTTTTTAATATAAATAAGAAAGATATTATATATCGTAAAGAAAGAAAGCCTAGCAGATAAGACAAGAAATGGGCAAAATAAAAAATGGACAGAACAAGAAATGGGCAAAATAAAAAATGGACAGAATAAGAAATGGACAAAATAAAAGAGACTCACTCGATGCCCCCCTGATAAGGGAACTCTCAAGAGAGTCTCTTTTATTCAATTATTTTCATTTTCTTTATTCATTACCTTCTGCAAAAGCTGCAGCCTCTGCTGCTGCGATGATGTCCTCGCGGCTCATCTCCTTGGGCTCCGCAGAAATATCACTCAAGTCAAACTCGTCGTTTTCCTTAGCTTCCATTTCCTCTATGGCAACTTGTCCGTTGGAAACAGAAACCGTCTCAGCCACCCCTTCGGAGGCTGCAGAAGATTTCTCGGTAAAGACCTCTTCCTTGAAAACATTGACGTGTTTCTCTTCCGTCGCCTGTGTCTCTGCACTTTGCGAGATGATGAAGTCTTCCTTCACCTCTGTGCTAGGAACGCTCTCCACAGGTTCTTCTTCCATCTTTGTACGGTTGGCCTTGGCTGTAAACACGGCATCTATGTATTGTGGCTCCTTGCGCAGTCTGTCCAGGGTAATCTTTGAGGCTACCTGCTGGCTCTCTTTCTTGGAGTAGCCCTTGCCTTCACCACCCTCTACGCCTTCCATCACCACTCGATAGGTAAACACAGGGCTTCCATTCTTGTCTTTTTCCTGTCCCTGCAACACAAACTCCAAGTTCACACGGTTTTTCTGGCTCCATTCGATAAGCTTGCTCTTGAAGTTCACCTCCTTGTAAGCCACCTTATCGATGTTTATCATTTTTGCCAAGATACGTTTCTGCATAAAGTGCATGCAGGCATTATAACCGCGGTCCAGATAAACGGCTCCAACCAACGCCTCGAAAGCATTTCCTCCCATATAGCTATTATGAGAAGAACTGTGTCCATTAGATAATATGAGTTGGTTGATACCCATCTCCTGGGCCAACTTGTTGAGTGTATCTCTCTGCACCAGCTTGCTTCGGGTATTCGTCAGAAACCCCTCACGCTTGCCTGGAAAGTGCTGATACACAATGTCACCTACCACAGCATCCAACACAGCGTCACCCAGAAACTCCAAGCGCTCGTTGTTCACAGGCTTGCCCTTGGCGTTGCGGTGCATGATGCTCTTGTGCATCAATGCCAACTTATAGTAACTGATGTCGTGTGGATAGAAACCTAGGATTTCGTACAAAGAAAAATAAAGCTCTTTGTCCTTGCGGAAAGAGAGCTTTATTCTATCTATAAAATTATTCAGCATACTTCTTGAATACTACACAGCAGTTGTGACCACCGAAGCCGAAGGTATTGCTCAATGCAGCACGAACCTCACGCTTCTGAGCTTTGTTGAAGGTAAAGTTCAAGTTGTAATCGAGCTCCTCGTCGTTGTCACCCTCTTCGTGGTTGATAGTAGGAGGAACGATGTCGTTCTTCACACTAAGAACACAAGCCATAGCCTCTACTGCACCAGCAGCGCCGAGGAGGTGACCTGTCATAGACTTGGTAGAACTGATGTTGAGCTTGTAAGCTGCGTCACCGAAGACAGCCTTGATAGCCTTAGCCTCAGAGATGTCACCTACGTGGGTAGATGTACCATGAACATTGATGTAGTCGATGTCCTCAGGCTTGAGGTTAGCGTCTGCCAATGCACGCTCCATTACGAGCTTAGCACCGAGACCTTCTGGATGAGAAGCAGTGATGTGATAAGCATCAGCGCTCTCGCCCTCGCCTACCATCTCAGCATAAATCTTCGCACCACGAGCCTTGGCGTGCTCCAGCTCCTCGAGAATCAAGCAGCCAGCACCCTCGCCCATGATAAATCCATCACGGCTTGCGCTGAATGGACGTGAAGCATGCTCTGGGTCGTCATTACGTGTTGACAATGCGTGCATAGCATTGAAACCACCTACGCCACAAGCGCAGATAGCAGCCTCAGCACCACCGCTCACGATGATGTTTGCCTTGCCCAAACGAATCAAGTTGAAGGCATCGGCCAATGCATTGCTTGAAGAAGCGCACGCAGATGTAGTGGTATAGTTTGGTCCGTGGAATCCGAAGTGGATTGAAATCTGACCAGAAGCGATGTCCGCGATCATCTTAGGAATGAAGAATGGATTGAACTTAGGACCATTCTCCTGATGGGTAGCATAATAAGATACCTCGTCCTCAAATGTCTTGATACCACCGATACCTACACCGAATACAACGCCAACGTTGTTCAAGTCTTCTGTTTCAAGATCGATGTTCGCATCCTTCACACCCTGCATAGCGGCAATCATAGCCAACTGGGTGTAACGGTCGAGCTTGCGAGCCTCCTTGCGATCAATCCAATCGTTGATGTTGAGGTTCTTCACCTCGCAAGCAAACTTAGTCTTGAAATTTGTTGTATCGAAATGAGTAATAGGGGCAGCACCGCTCTTACCAGCGAGGAGAGCCTCCCAAGTTTCCTCAGGAGTGTTTCCCACTGGAGTCACAGCACCAAGACCTGTTACTACAACTCTTTTTAATTCCATTTAATATGAATTAGTGGCTAAAATTACTTAGCGTTCTCCTCAATATAAGCGATAGCGTCACCTACTGTAGCAATCTTCTCAGCCTTATCGTCTGGGATAGAGATAGAGAACTCCTTCTCGAACTCCATGATCAACTCTACAGTATCCAAAGAGTCTGCACCGAGGTCGTTTGTGAAGCTTGCCTCTGGCTTAACTTCTGCCTCATCAACACCGAGCTTATCAACGATAATTGCCTTTACTTTGCTTTCAATTTCTGACATAATTGTAACTTTTAAAATGTTTATAAATTAATTTCTAATTAAAAATTCGAGTGCAAAGGAACACATTTTTTTTAATATACACAAATATTTTGGCGAAAAAAGTACCTTTCTGTGCACAAACACCCCTAAATTGTGCATAGATTTCGCCTTTTTTCGCTTTTTTGTTGGCACTTTGAGATAAATTTATTACTTTTGTACGGTATTTAATCAAACATTTCAAACCGCATGACATTTACAGAAAACGCTAATAAGATTTTTAATCAGGCGATAGCCGATTATCATATCAAGGACAATATTGATACCCCAATCAATAATCCGTTCGCTGAAGGCACCATCGAGAACCGTCTTTACCTCAAATGTTGGATAGACACCGTACAGTGGCACTTCGAGGATATCATCCGAGACCCTCAGATTGCCCCGGCCGAGGCACTTGTCTTGAAGCGTCGCATCGACAAGAGTAACCAGGACCGTACAGACCTCGTGGAGCAAATCGATTCTTACTTCCGCGAAACATACAAAGACGTAAAGGTACAGGCTGACGCTCGCATCAACACCGAAAGCCCTGCTTGGGCTGTAGATCGCCTGAGTATCCTCGCCCTCAAGATTTATCACATGAAGGAGCAGGTAGAACGTCCGGAGGCTTCAGCCGAACACAAGGCTAAATGCCAGGCAAAACTCGACGTATTGCTAGAGCAGCAGGTGGATCTTTCCACTGCCATCGACCAACTCTTGGAGGACATTGAGGCTGGAAGAAAATACATGAAGGTATATCGACAGATGAAGATGTACAACGATCCTTCAACTAATCCTGTGCTTTACAACCAAAAGTAAATAAACTTCATATTAGTTAGGAAAACTGATAATCTTCACATTCAGTTTAGGAAAATAATAACCTTCATACTCAGATAGGCTTCTTTCCGCTCTCTACTTAAGAAAAAGAGGAACCAATCAATCCTCCTACACCTTTATTATATATACAGAATTAGACAGATGAAGACAGAGCATATACTTGTGATAAGATTCTCAGCCATGGGCGATGTTGCCATGACTGTGCCTGTGGTGTATTCACTAGCCAAGCAATATCCACATGTTAGAGTCACCGTATTAAGTCGCCCGTTCGCTCGCCCATTCTTCGAGAACCTCGCCCCAAACGTGGGTTTCATGGAAGCAGATATCAAGGGGGAGTACAAAGGTGTGAAGGGACTCAATGCACTCTACCGTCGTCTCATAGCCAAACAATTTACGGCCATAGCCGACCTGCATAGCGTTTTACGCTCTAGCTATCTGCGTATGCGCTTCAACCTAGCTAGTTTCAAAGTGGCTCATATCGACAAACACCGCAGGGGCAAACGCAAGCTTGTAGCCACCAACGGCAAGGTGCTGGAAAAACAACCTTCATCTTTCCAAAACTATGCGGATGTCTTCGCACAGTTAGGTTATCCCCTCAAAATGGACTTCACTTCCATCTTCCCGGAGGAAGGGGGAGACCTAAACCTGCTCCCCGAAGAAGTTTTCCAAGTCAACGTGGATAACGGCAAGGAAATCCACCCAGTTATCAACAAGAAGGCGGATAACCCAGACCAACCTTGGATAGGCATAGCTCCATTCGCCGCCCACGCAGGCAAAATATATCCCATACAATTGATGGAGAAGGTGATAGAACATCTGATTCACAATCACCCCCATTGCCGTATCTTCCTGTTTGGTGGCGGAGAGAATGAAACTCCTGTGATGAACCAGTGGGCTGAAAAATATCCACAAGTAGTGAATGCCTCCGCACATCTCGACGGACTTTCGCACGAACTCATTCTGATGAGCCATCTCCGACTGATGGTGAGCATGGACAGTGCCAATATGCACTTGGCCTCATTGGTCAACACCCCAGTGGTGAGTATTTGGGGAGCCACCCATCCCTACGCAGGATTTATGGGATGGCACCAAAGTCCAGACAATGCCGTGCAACTCGACATGCCATGCCGCCCTTGCAGCATCTACGGCAACAAGCCTTGCATGCGTGGCGACTTGGCTTGCCTGAAGAACATCTCTCCAGAACTTGTCGTGGAAAAAGTAGAGGCAGTACTCAAGAAGAAATAAACTAAGAAAGCAGTTTTCCCAAGTGATACAAAACTTGGAAAAACTGCTTTTTTCATTATCCACAAACCCGTGGAAAAGTGTACGGAAAACCCCAATAATAACTATTGCATAACTTTGTGGTTATCCACCCGCCACCTATTTCAACCCAAGGAATAGGGATATCCACAGGGTTATTATTAAGTTTTTAGAAACTTTTTCGCAATTTTTGACCGATAAAAGATATAAACTTATTAACTTTGCACCAAATTGGGGAAATGTTGATAAAAGAGTTAAGCAGTTAAGGACCAAGAAAAAGATTTCCAAGCCTACATCTGATAACTCTGAACAAGATATGGATAACGGAAAACGCAAATATTTAGTGTGTTTTTTATCCACTTATCCACGTCATATCATCATCCTTATAATCTCTTTTTAAAATAAGAAATAAAGAAATATAATATTAATGTTATGGTGAAAAAAGAATGGATTGAGAAAGGTTATGTGGACGAACCTGTTGACGACGCCCTAGACTTGAAGGCTGAAATCAGAAAGCTCTGCAAGGAGAAAGATGCGATAATCCTTGCCCACTACTACACGGTGGGAGAGATTCAGGACATCGCCGACTTCGTGGGCGACTCTTTGGCTTTGGCTCGCAAGGCTGCTGAGACCGATGCCAAGGTGATGGTGATGTGCGGCGTACACTTCATGGCGGAGACTTGCAAACTCTTGAGTCCAGACAAGACAGTGCTTTGCCCTGACTTGAACGCTGGTTGTTCGCTCGCCGACAGCTGCAAGGCTGAGGATTTGAAGAAATACAAGGAGGAGCACCCTGGCTACAAGGTAATCAGTTATGTGAACACTACGGCTGCCGTGAAGGCCTTGACCGATTGTGTAGTGACCAGTGGCAACGCCAAGAAGGTTATTGACAGTTTCCCACAGGACGAGAAACTCATCTTCGGTCCAGACTATAACCTCGGCAACTATATCAACAGTGTGACGGGCAGAAAGATGCTCTTGTGGAATGGCGGTTGCCACGTACACGAGAAATTCTCTGTAGAGGCTATCGTGAAGCTCAAGAAGGAGCACCCTGACGCTGTGGTGATGGCTCACCTGGAGTGCAAGGCCCCTGTGCTTGCCGTTGCCGACGTAAAGGGTTCTACAGCTACAATGCTGCACTATGCCGAGGAGCATCCTGAAATCAAGGAGTATATCATCGCCACAGAGGCTGGTATTCTGCACGAGTTGGAGCGCAATTGCCCTAACGTCACTTTCTATCCTGTGCCACCAGAGGTAAGCGAGGGTGGAGTAGGTTGCAGCTGCAACGAGTGTGAGTATATGAAGATGAACTCGCTCAAGAAGATATACAACGCCTTGAAGTTTGGTTGGCCTACCGTAGAGGTTGACCCGGCCATCGCCAAGGAAGCTGTTAAGCCTATCGAAAAGATGCTTTCGCTCTCTTAAAAAGTATTTGTTCCTTAGGAAATGTGTTTTTCTGTGCCTCTGAATCTCCATTCAGAGACGTTGAATGTGTGTTCATAAGCTTTGAATATATATTCAAAGCTTATGAACTTAAGTTCAAAACTTATAAACATAACTTTCTCTTAGTTTAAAAGAATTTTTCTATAGTAAGCCTCATATTCTTTGGCTACCTTGATATAATCATGGTGTTTGCTGACGTATTCCACGCTTTGCTCCTTGAGTAAAGCTATTTGCTCAGGATGATTGACGAGCTCTTCTAATTCGTGATAAACACTGTCGTAATTAGGTTTTACATTGATGATGGGACGTAATCGGTCTTCATGGATGATTTTGTAGTTTTCCGGCTCGCCACCACCTATGCAAACGATGCCTCTAGCCATAGCCTCCAGTGGATTCATCGAGGGCGTATAGCTGTAAAGTTGGTCGAGAATGGCATCGCTACCGTTCATCATTTCTACGTATTGCGCAAAGGGGACGTTCTCGGCGATGCGTAGTTCCACCTTGTCGGGATATTTCTCAACGATGGCTTGGGCTGCACGAAGCATAATATCTGTGCCCTTGTACTCGCTTCGGCTTTTGTTGATGCCGATGAAGAGTTTCAGCTTTCTTTCATTGTTGTTCGATGTTGATAAATATGGTTTGATAGGGAAGGGGATAAAGACTGTTTTCTGTGGAAAACGGAGTTGATAACACGCCCAATATTCATAGAGTCCAGTTACGATTCCGTCGCAATCTTCTGCTATCATTCGATTGAGGTGTTCTTTCGCCGTTCCCAGCCAATCTTTCTTTTCCCTTTGTGCGTCGGTGTTGGTACGCAATGTGTCTCCGATATTGAAATCGCTGTATCTCAGAGGCTTGTCTTGGCAGCAAACGCTAACCCAATAGTAATCCATGCCAAATCCTCCTAGGATGATTTTCTTGTTATGGCGGCGCAGATAGCGATAGATGGGGAAAATACGTTCGGCTTTCAACTCTAGAAACATCGGGTTGATAAGTTGCACAATATCATATCCACAGAGCTTGGATAACTTTGTGGATAACTTAATGAGGTAGCAGATGCCTCCCAGTTTTCCAGGCTTTCTCACCATGTCAATATCTCGGGGATAATCTTTCCAGAAATCGCCATTGGAGAGCACCGTTACTTGGTGCCCCAGCTTTCGGAGTCCTTCTGCCAGGGTGGCGTGTACGTTGCTGTATTCTCCCATAAGTAGTATCTTCATAATAGCCTGTTTCTTAATTATAGTTTCTTAATATCTGTTTCTTGGTTTCTTATTTCTTGGTTTCTTGTTTTCGATCTGTTTATTTCTTGATGAAGAATAAGAGCGCCATTCTGCCTACGTATGTACTTACCATCTTTCTGAACATGGTGTATTTCTTGGTGTATTCCTTGTCTGGAAGTGGATAAAGCCCATACTTCTTTAGCTTTTTGATGGCGTGGTTGAGGGCTATCAAGGAGTGTTTCAGCCGAATGTTGTTCACAAGATAGTCCATGGTAAGTTGGGCGATGCGTCGGCTCAGGGCTTGTCGGTCTGCCACTGGTATCTTGTCGAGTAACTTTTGTAGGTGCAGGATAACCTCCAGGTGGTTGTCCATTCTGAGGCTGATTTTCTCCTTGTCTAATAGCTGGCTTACGGAGTTTGGATTCTCTCGATAGAAATAAGCTTCTGTGTTGGTCTTGAAGATTCGCTCGGCACGCAAGAACAGCTGTGGCGTAAACTCCTCGTCCTCGGCATAGACGATGCCAGGCGTAAACTCCAGTGTGCCTTTGATGCTTCGGCGGAAGATGTAAGTGCAGACAGAACCATGCAAGTTATAGGTGTTCAAATATTCTGTCCCCGATATAGGAAGAGGCAGCTCGTAAGGGATTTCGTTTGTCTTGCTGTGCTTGATGAAATCGAATGTCACGATGTCTGGCTGGTGGTATCTCACGATGTCGAGGCAATGCTCGTAGGCAGTCTGCAGAAGATAGTCGTCGCCATCTACAAACTGTATGAATTTACCTCTGGCTATCTTCATTCCGTAGTTGCGTGCCACGCTGACTCCTTGGTTGGGCTGACGCAGATAGATGATGTCGGAAAGATATTCGGTCAATCCATTGAGTGGGCAGATGTCGCTGCCGTCATCCACCAAGATGATTTCTCTCTCCTTGGGGTTCAATGAAAGCTGAAGGATGCTCTTGAGGCATTCTTCCAGATATTCCGTTGGTAGGTTGTAAGTGGTGATGATGAAACTTACCAAGGGTGTTGTCTGTATATTTTGTGTAAAAGTCTGTTGATTACGCATAGCTTAAATCCTAATTTGTTGAAAAGTTTCAGTTTGTAATGAGTGAGTTCTCCTTGTCGGGCTAGCCATCTTACATCATGTAAGAGCGAACCGCCCACGCAGGTGTCTCTTGTCAAATCATAGAGATCCAGATAGATGTTGAGGATTCTAGCCATGTAATCCTCTAGTGTATCTCTGTATTTATCGAATGTTTCTTTTTCTCGTTGTTTTAATCTTTCCAGGGTGTTGCGTAAAGAGAGCATGTTACCCATATATAGGCACAGCAAGTCAAATCGTTCGGCTTTGGCAGTGATTCCGTTGCTATTCCAATAATATAGGTATAACCCCACATTGGTAACCCTGATTTTTAGGGTATTTTTATTTTCGCGCCATGGGGGAAGATTGATAATCAAAGGTGTGAAAAGTACGTCTTCAAATTTTTTTTCTCCAGCGAAACGGGTTCCTTGGTGCAATAGGTTGTTCTTGAAAACCTTATTGCATACATAGGTGTGGTCGAATACTCGTTCTCCTAGCCAATAGTCCAGTGGATTTTCATATTCCTTGGGTTCGAAAGAGAGTACTTTTTCTTTCTTGGGGTTTCCTATTCTTTCTTTGATAGGATATTCCAAGATATCCACGTCGGGGTGTTGAGAAAGTTCGTCCATGAGGACTTGCAGTGTGCCTTCTTGGATGGCATCATCGCTGTCTATGAAGGTGACGTATTCGCCTGTGGCTATTTCTATTCCTTTGTTGCGAGCTTCGCCCAATCCTTTGTTCTCAGTGTGGATTACCTTAACTCTGCTGTCTTTTTCTGCGTATTCATCGCAGAGTTGGGGGCAAGCATCGTCTGATCCATCGTCTATGAGGATAAGTTCATAGTCGGTGAATGATTGCTTCAAGACACTCTCCACACATCTCTTGAGGGTGGCTTCTGTGCGATATACGGGGGTAATAATACTCAGTTTCATTTAATCTAACATAATTCTAACATAATCCTAACATAATCCCAACAAAGATTTATATTATCTTATGATGGCTATTTTGCATACGGTGCCTTGGCTTCCGTTGCTAGTGGCAGTCTCTACCATATAGATGCCGCTTGCCACTCTTCTGCCTTTTAGGTCGTTGCCATCCCAGGTGTAGGTGCCGCCATTGCTTCTGCCTTGGTTCACAAGGCTTCCATTGGTGCTTACGATTTTCACGTCTGCATCAAAGGTCAAGCCTGTGATGGTGATGAGACCCGTGTAGTCGGGCTTTACGGGGTTAGGGTAGGCCCACACGTTGTCTTTTGTCATCTCGTTGCTGGTGGCGGTGGCATCGCTCATGTAGGAGCAGAGCCCCTGGTTGGTTCCTATAAATACTTCGCCCGTGGCGTCGTTGATGGCGAGCGACTCGATGTTATTGGAGAGCAAAGGGCTGTTGGAAGCCGTGAAATGCTCTATTTGTTCCATATTGTCGGCACTTATTAGATAGACACCGTTGTTGCTGGTGCCAAACCATTTTCTGTTGGCTGCGTCGATGGCGATGCAGGTAATATCTACTCCGCTCAGCAAATAGTCGGCATAGTTGGTGCCGTCGTTTCTCGGTACCTTTACTTGGGTTAGGGTAGGCGAGTTGGATGCAAAGGTGTTCTGGGTGATGTAGAAGGGACCTTGGTCGGTGCCTACCCAGAGGTTGTGCTCCAAGTCTTCCTTGATACATTTGATATAATATAGGTCGATGCTTACGCCGTCTTGGTTGCTGAAAGGTTTTTTCATCATTTGCAGCTCATTGGTTTGCGGCTGATAGCATGCGATGGCAGGGGCTTGGTGGTTGTCGTTGACAAACCATAAGACTCCATTTTTATCTTGCATCAGTCCTGTCATGGCTGCGAAACTATAGTTGTCTTCCATCAGCTGCGCTTGGTCGAGGGCTTTCCACTCGTTGTCTTTCCTTTCCAGGATGGAGCGGTGGGAGGCTTGGCTATTGAGTACCCATAGCGAGCCAGACTTATCCGATAGGAGGCTGTGTACCAAAACATAGTCGTTGCCCAGTATTTGGTTGCCATCCACGGCTCCTTCCAGCAGACTGTTGTCCTTATTATAATAATGTGTAAGCTTGCCGTCGGTAAACTCATAGAGTCCTGTTCTTCCAGAGGCGAAGACGTGTTGCGGATTATTAGCATCAGGCTCTACGCAGTTGATGTCTTGGTAGGGATAGCCCGTGACGCTGGCCACATCGTCTTGGTAGATTTGCCATTGGTCGTTGTTG
This sequence comes from Candidatus Segatella papionis, assembly GCA_002297965.1. Lineage (GTDB taxonomy): Bacteria > Bacteroidota > Bacteroidia > Bacteroidales > Bacteroidaceae > Prevotella > Prevotella papionis. The sequence continues at coordinate 9,303 of DBLF01000049.1, read as the reverse complement.
AGCACTTGAATGGTGCCTGGGCGGGTATCTTGGGATAGTCCCGAGAGGAAGGCTCCACCGCAGGTGTAGAGTTGGTTGTTGGCGAACTTCATGTACCAAAAATGATTGTATTTAGGGCCATCGGGCTGTAGGGTGCTCACCAGTTTTTTGAGTTCCGTTTGGTCTTCCTGCGTCTTGCTCACATAGCCACCTACTAGGCTCCAGTTGTTTTTGTCGAGCAAGTTTTGGCTGAGCGATGCTCGGTATTGTCCATGCGGCTGGCTATAGGCGTAGATAAAGTTGTTTTTTATTTCACACCAGTTTACCTGAAAGCCCAGGTTGTAAGTATCGCTGATTTCTCCATCGCTCACGTTCACCTTTACTATGCCGAATCCGTTGCTAAGATAAGCATATTTCCCATCCATATGGATGTCGTTCACGTCTTTGTCGCCCGTGATGGAGGCATCGTAATAATCGGGGAGATTATTGACATGGAAGTTGTTCACATTCATCAAGTCGATGTTTCCGTTGCCATAGAGGATGAGCAGCCGCTTGGCAGTCTTGTTGTAGGCGATGTGCCGAATGTTGCAGTCGCTTAGATAGTTTATCTTGCTGAAGGTTTGGATGCTTTGGTCGTTTGGGTTATAGGCATAGAGGTTGTTGGAAGCCTGCACGAAGATGAGGTTTCCCGCTTGTTCTATCTCCTGCACTTCGCTGTAAGCCATATAGGCTTTCCAGTCGCCGATGGCGGCGAAGGCTGGGAGGGTGAATGCCTGAATAATCAGCCAAAGGAGGGTTATGACTTGTTTCTTGCTCATGCGTCTAGATGTATATAGTATAATAACTTATATATATTAAACCAGAATATGCTGGGTTTATTGCCTGTCAACCTGGCTTTTATTGGCAAGCTGAGCAGAGGAAACAAACGTTGGCATACGGGGTAGAGGTGCCAGCTCTTGAGGCGATGGGCGTAGTCGATGACCTTGGAGTAGCCTTTGAGTTCTTTTCTAAACTGATAGAGGTTGCATAGGCTCTCTTCTGTCTTGAGGAGGAAAGACATATTGCCAATGAAATGTGGATAACCCAGTGGATTATCCATGTGCTCTATGTGTATATGATTGTCTTTCAGCGTCTTTCCCCAGATTACGTCTTCGTATCCATAGTGTGTAAAACGTTCGTCGAACGGATGGGTTAGCAGGATGTTTCGCTTCACCATGAAGTTGGAAGTATGGAAATCCGCATAGGGATTGACTTGCCGTAGTCGGTAGTCGCCATTCTGCGGACTGGCGAGTTCGAAGGTGTAGCGCAGGTTGTATTGGAATCGTTCTTGGGTCTCGGCATCTCTCTTGATTTGGTATCCGCCATAGATTACGTCGCACTGCTTGGCGTTTCGGTATCGGGCGAGAAAACTCTTGCTGATGACCTGCATATTGCTGTCGATGAACAGCAGCCAAGGATATTTGGCTTCCCTAGCCAGGAAATTGCGAATGGCAGCCCTGCCAGTGTTTTGTTTTCTCTCGATGTATCGGCAATGCTCCAGGCTGTTGATGATACGGTTGGATTCTATGGAGGATGAATCAGTGGAGCCATCGTCTGCTACAAGAATCTCGTATTCGAAGGCTGAGGATAAGATGATGTTGGAATCGGATGAAGACGATGACGATGAAGATAAAGAAGACGATGACGATGAAGATAAAGAAGATGAAAATGATGCAGACAACAAGGATGCTTGAGCTTGCAAGGATTTTACAAGCTCAACGCACACATTGTTATAGGTAGGGATTAATATCGAGAGCGTATTAATCATATCGTCTATACTTTTCTTTTGTTATCATCATCACGGGGGCTGTCCATTTCCTTGTCAGGGAGCAGTCTATTCTTCATCACGGGGCTGTCTATTTCTTCAGATATTCTGCCAGCTTTGCCACGGCTCTGGCTCTGTGGCTGATGCCGTTCTTGATTTCCTCGCCCAGTTCGGCGAAGCTCTTATCGTAGCCTTCTGGCACAAACACTGGGTCGTAGCCGAAGCCTTCGGTGCCATGCTTCTCTGTGGCGATAGTGCCGTTCACAATGCCCTCGAACTCATGTATTTTCTTGATGCTGGTGCAGCCGCAAGGGCATACGTCTTTCTTCTCGATGTAGCAGATGACGGTGCGGAAGCGAGCCTTGCGGTTTTCCTTGCCATTCAGCTCTCTCAGCAGTTTCGCCATGTTCGCCTCGCTGTCGTGGTCGGTTCCCTCGGCGTAGCGGGCACTGTGTACGCCTGGTGCTCCATCCAGAGCCTCTACCTCCAAGCCTGTGTCATCGGCGAAGCAACTGATGTGATAATGGTCATAAATATATTGTGCCTTCTGCAAGGCATTCTCTTCCAGCGTATTGCCAGTCTCTGGAATATCCACGTCGCAGCCTATCTCCTTCAGGGATACCACTTCGTAGTCGTTGTCCAGGATGTCGCGTATCTCCTGGAGCTTGTGCTGGTTGTTGGTAGCAAAAACTATCTTCATGATTGTAAGTTATCTTGTGTGATTTGTTTGATGTCTTTCTCTTTGATTTTCACTTTCATCTCGTCGAATCCTTCGCCATATACACCGATGACGGAGCTTTGGCTCACGAAGGCATTCGGGTCGATGATCTTCACGATGCGGAAGATGTAGGTGCTCTCGTTTTTCTTTGCCAAGATACAGAGTACCTTCATTTCGTTGCCCGTGTACCAGCCATGGCCATCGAGAATGGTAACGCCGTGGTCCATCTGGGTGCCGATGGCGTTGGCTATCTCTTGATATTTCTTGCTGAATATCATAAACTGCACACTCTCTCGGCGGGCATTCATCACGTAGTCGAGCATCAGGTTTTCGATAATCATCGTACAGAGACCGAACACCACCTTTCTCACTGCGTCTATCGTTTCGTAACCCGGCTTGTCGCGGAAGACGAAGAAGGAACTGCCCACGATGAGGAAATCCACGAAGATGAGCACTCTTCCCAAAGAGATGTTGTGATACTTGTTTACCACGGCGGCGATGATGTCGGTGCCTCCCGTGCTACCATTGTTCAGGAAGACGATGGCAAGCGAGATGCCCGTGCAGCAGCAGCCGATGACGAGCGACATGAAGTCTTGTCCTTCTCCCAGTACTTGCGTCATCTCGCCGTGAGGACCTGTAGCCCAGTCTTGGGCGATGCCCAGGAACACGGAGAGCATCAGGATGGCATACACCGTCTTGATCATAAACTTGAAGCCCAGTATCTTGAGCGCCAAGGCGAGCAACGCCACATTGATGACGAAATATGACAAATAGATAGGTATGCCTGTGCCGTAGTAGATGACGGCCGCCAAACCCGTTACGCCACCCGTTACTATTTGGTAAGGCAATAAGAATACGGTGAAACCAAATGTATATAATAGGAGTCCCAAGGTGATATAGAAATAGTCCTTGAACTCATTCTTTATCGTCTGACTGATTGCTATTTGCATAATTTTTCTCTCGTAAGATTTAAAGCAGGGAAGGTCGCCTTGATAGATAAGACGACCTTCCGCATATATTACATAATGATTACTTCTTCAATACGACGTTGACAATCTTCTTTGGCACGATGATCACCTTCAGCACGTTGAATCCCTCCAAGTACTTCTGGCTCTTCTCGTCTGCCAATACCTGCTTCTGGATTTCCTCGTTAGGGGTATCCACAGGGAAGGTCATCTGGAAGCGAGCCTTGCCATTGAATGAGATGGTGAGCTGCATGTCGTTCTCCTTCAGATACTGCTC
>DBLF01000049.1:2874-5440 GCA_002297965.1 Candidatus Segatella papionis | reverse complement strand
TCCTTCAAGAGTTCCTTGTTGTGGCACTTCTGCTGACCGAGTTCGTTCACGGCAATCATGAAGGCTGAGATAGAGGTGTTGTAAGAGAACTTCTCGATGTCCTCGGTCACCTTCTTGATGAGCTTGTGTACGCTCTTCAGACTCTCTGGCTTGGCTGCCTCGTCGGATGGCAAGAAGTTGTCGGTGCGGTTCTCGTAGAACAAGCCCCAGAACTTCTTCAAGAAACGGTGGCAACCGTCGATGCCGTTGGTATCCCAAGGCTTGCTTGCCTCCACAGGACCCAAGAACATCTCGTAGAGACGCAAGGTGTCGGCACCATACTTCTCGACAATCATATCTGGGTTCACCACGTTGAACATACTCTTACTCATCTTCTCGATAGCCCATCCGCAGATGTACTTGCCATCCTCCAAGATGAACTCAGCGTTCTGGTACTCAGGGCGCCAAGCTTTGAATGCCTCGATGTCGAGCTGGTCGTTGCTTACGATGTTCACATCCACGTGGATAGGGGTTACGTCGTAATCCTTCTTCAAGCCGCAGCTTACGAATACAGGAGCCTTGTCGTGGTCGTCGCTGTTGATGCGATATACGAAGTTAGAGCGACCCTGAATCATACCCTGGTTCACCAACTTCTGGAATGGCTCTTCCTTGCAGCTTACGCCGAGGTCGAAGAGGAACTTGTTCCAGAAACGAGAGTAAATCAAGTGACCTGTGGCGTGCTCGCATCCACCTACATAGAGATCCACGTTCTGCCAGTACTCGTCTGCCTCCTTGCTTACGAGGGCATTGTCGTTGTGAGGGTCCATGTAGCGGAGGTAGTAAGCAGAAGAACCTGCGAAACCTGGCATGGTGTTGAGCTCCAATGGGAACACGGTCTTGTTATCTACGAGACTCTTGTCAACCACCTGCTTCTTCTCAGCGTCCCAAGCCCACTTCTTGGCACGACCCAATGGTGGTTCGCCAGTCTCTGTTGGCTTATAGGTCTCAATCTCAGGCAATTCGAGTGGCAAGCACTCCTCTGGAACCATCTGTGGCATTCCGTCCTTGTAATATACAGGGAATGGCTCGCCCCAGTAACGCTGACGAGAGAAGATGGCATCGCGAAGACGATAGTTCACCTTCACACGACCGATACCCTTCTCGGTTACGAACTTCTTGGTCTTGGCGATAGCCTCCTTCACGGTCAAGCCGTTCAATGAGAAGCCGTCCAAGCCCTGCTTGCCAGCCACAGGTGAGTTGGTTACGATACCTTCCTTGGCATCGAAGCTCTCTTCTGATACATCCGCACCCTCGATAAGAGGAATGATAGGCAGGTTGAAGTGCTTGGCGAAAGCGTAGTCACGGCTATCGTGAGCAGGTACAGCCATGATGGCACCTGTACCATAACCAGCCAATACATATTCTGAAATCCATACTGGGATGGCCTCGCCAGTGAATGGGTTGATGGCATAACTTCCTGAGAACACACCCGTTACGCTGTGGTTTGCCATACGGTCGAGCTCGGTGCGCTTCTTCACGTAGTCGAGATATTTCTCTACCTCTTCCTTCTGCTCAGGGGTTGTTACCTGCTGAACATACTCGCTTTCTGGAGCCAAGACCATGAAGGTAACGCCAAACATAGTGTCGGCACGGGTGGTGAAGATCGTGAACTTCACGTCGCTGTCCTTCACGGAGAATACAACCTCAGTACCCTCTGAACGACCAATCCAGTTCTTCTGAGTCTCCTTGATGGAGTCGCTCCACTGGATAGTCTCCAGTCCGTCGAGCAAACGCTGAGAGTAAGCGGAAGTACGCAAGCACCACTGCTGCATCTTCTTCTGGATGACAGGATAGCCACCACGCTCGCTCACGCCATTAACTACCTCATCATTAGCCAATACTGTACCCAAGCCAGGGCACCAGTTTACCATCGTCTCGCCGAGGTAGGCGATGCGGTAGTTCATCAATACCTGCTGTTTCTTCACGTCGTCGTAAGCCTTCCACTCTTCGGCAGTGAAGTCAAGTTGCTCGTTCTGAGCCACGTTGAGGTCGGCAGAACCCTTCTCCTCGAAGTGCTTGATGAGCTTCTCGATAGGCTGCGCCTTCTGGCAAGCGTTGCAGAAGAAGGAGTTGAACATCTTCTGGAAAGCCCACTGAGTCCAATGGTAATACTTAGGATCGCAGGTGCGAACCTCGCGGTCCCAGTCGAAAGAGAAGCCGATCTTGTCGAGCTGCTCACGGTAGCGGTTGATGTTGGCAACGGTGGTTACCTCTGGGTGCTGACCGGTCTGGATGGCATACTGCTCTGCAGGCAATCCGTATGCATCGTAACCCATAGGGTTCAGTACGTTGTATCCGTTCAAGCGCTTGTAGCGAGCATAGATGTCGCTGGCGATGTAGCCCAGTGGGTGGCCTACGTGCAATCCCGCTCCTGATGGATAAGGGAACATGTTGAGCACATAGTACTTCTTCTTGTTTTCATCCTCAGTCACCTTATAGGTCTTGTTCTCGACCCATTTCTGGTGCCATTTCTTCTCGATTTCTCTGAAGTTGTATTCCATTGTTTTTATCTTAATTTATTTTGTTT
>DBLF01000049.1:0-2817 GCA_002297965.1 Candidatus Segatella papionis | reverse complement strand
TATAATAAGGTATATCCCCATTCAAGGTGCAAAATTACATTTATTTTGTCACACTACAAAATAAATGAGGAGTTTTTTAGAGAAACAAGCACTTTGTAGGTAGTGTTTGGAAAGAACGTTATAGGCATTTTATCGAGTATATTCGATAAACTCTAATAATTATTGACACAGGCGATGCTCTCTTTTGGTAGATGGAGGCATCATATAGAATTTTTGATTTTCTGCTGAAATGGTGTGATATAATGCTTATTTCAGCAACTTTTGTTCGTAAAAGTTGCTGAAACGATGTCTTTGAGTGTGTATTTCAGCAATTTTTATCTTTAAAAGTTGCTGAAATCGTTTTGTTTTGTTATATTTGCACTCTCATAGCAATGTAAACTCGTATTGAGTGGCTGTGTTTTGAATAAAATGATGAGCTTATGAAGGAATTATTGATTGGAAGACAGAAAGAGCAGAAAGCTCTTATGGAATATATAGACTCTGGAAGATCTGAGTTTATCGCAGTATATGGGCGACGTAGAGTAGGTAAAACGTATTTGGTGCGTAGAACTATTGCCGACAAAGCATGCTTCTCCATCACTGGTATGGAGAACGTGGGTCTAGATGAGCAATTGATGAACTTTTATCTTAGCTTGCGTAAAGTTTATGCTGGTGCAGAGAAATGTAGTTGCTGGTTGGAGGCATTCGACCAGTTGGAGAGATATTTGGAGACGGTTACTACAGAAACGAAGATACTCTTCTTTGACGAACTTCCCTGGATGGCTACGGCAAAGTCTGACTTTGTTAGCGCATTGGAGCATTTTTGGAACAGTTGGGCTTCGGCGAGACAAGACATCAAACTGATAGCTTGTGGTAGTGCAGCTTCGTGGATGCTGGATAATCTAATAAATAATCATGGTGGACTTCATAACCGTGTAACCCATCAGATGCTCATAGAGCCATTTATGCTTGGAGAGTGTCGTGAGTATTTTCAGGCGTATGGCTTCGGATATTCCGATCGTGAAGTGGCAGAATACTATATGATATTTGGAGGAGTACCTTATTATCTTTCGCTGATGAAAAAAGAAGAAAGTGTGTCACAGAATGTCGATAGATTGCTTTTTTCCTATACAGGCGAGTTGCATTCGGAGAAAGACAATCTCTTCCGCTCTCTTTTCAAGCATAGTGAGGATTACGTGAGCATCATAGAGGCACTGTCTTCCAAGGGAAAAGGGCTTACCCGTAATGAGTTGCTAGAGCTAACTCGTTTGCACAACAATGCGAAGTTTACGAGTATGCTCAAGGAGTTGGAGGAGTGTAGGTTCATAAGGCAGTATCTTCCGTTTGATGGTAAGAAGCGGATGGTAACCTATCAATTGGTGGATCCTTTCTTGTACTTCTGTCATCGTATATTGGAAAAGTGCAAATACCAGGACGAAAACTTTTGGTCGCACAGCATCAATACTCCTCTTTATAACGCTTGGTGTGGTTTTGCCTTTGAGATGCTTTGCCTCAATCATGTTTCCAAAATCAAGGATGCGCTGAAGATAAGCGGTGTACAGACTTCGGTTTACTCATGGCGTACTCCTAAGATTGCTGAGAAAGGTGCACAGATAGATTTGGTTATCGACCGAGCTGACCGTTGTGTCAATATCTGCGAAATGAAGTTTTGTCGTGGGGAATATGTGATGACTAAAGCTGAACGCGAGAAATTGGAGCATAGGGTGGATAGTTTCATCAATTATACTGGTACCCGGAACTCCATTCGTGTAACTTTGATTACTTGTAGCGGAATGCAGAAAAATGCCAATAGTAATATTGTGCAAAATCTAATTACGCTTGAAGATATGTTCTAGGAACAATATGGATAGAATTTTCCTTTTATTCCATTAGTTAACTCATATTCTATGAGTTCTTTGAATTTACTTACCTCGCCATAGATAGTCTTGCCTATTCTGCGTCGCCCCATCAATTCTGTGAAGACAGCATTCTCAAACGATTGCTGCTCATTGTCTTGCAAGATTGCAAGCTCATTTTTCCTATCATAGAATTTCATAATGTAAATCCTCGTTTATATAAATGGCGGTTTATATTTGCCGGTTGCAAAGATAAGCATTTATTTTTATATAAACGAGAGATTGAGAAAGAAAAATATCGTTGAGCCAAATAAAAGTTTGCCCAACGATATTTTTATGTTTTAGAACGCCTTGGCGTGTACGGACTTCATGTTTTTCTCCAGTTGTGCGGTAGAGCTGGCGCCCACCAATACGCTGGTTACTCCCCTTTGGGCTAGAATCCAGGCCAATGCCATTTCGGCGAGGGTTTCGCCTCGTTCGCCCGCCTGCTTGTTCCATTCTTTCAACTGCTCCAGCAATTCCGGGGTAAGGGCACTGTGCTTCAGGAAGTGCTCCTTCGCCATGCGACTGTCGGTAGGGATGCCGTTTAGGTAGCGGTCGGTGAGGAGACCTTGCGCCAAAGGCGAGAAGGAGATGAAGCCGATGCCATTCTCGTGGCAGTAGTCGAGGATGCCTTCCTCCTGTGGACTGCGGTCGAGCATGTTGAGGCGACCCTGATAGATGAGCAATGTGCAGCCTCTCTCCTTCAAGTACTTGTCGGCGAACTTCAGTGCCTCCAGTGGCCAACGGCTAACGCCCAGGTAGAGCGCCTTGCCCTGTCGCACGATATCGACCATCGCCTGGAGAGTCTCTTCGAGCGGTGTGTTGGGGTCGTAGCGATGACTATAGAAGAGGTCCACATAGTCGAGGTTCATGCGCTTGAGGCTCTGGTCGAGACTTGCCATCAGATACTTGCGGGAGCCCCAGTTGCCGTAAGGACCTT
>DBLF01000090.1 GCA_002297965.1 Candidatus Segatella papionis | reverse complement strand
CTGAGGCTACCAATGCCAAGCGTTTTACCTATGTCTTTGGCGATGAGAAGGCTTTCTACAAGACTCCTGTAAAGCGCTTTGTTGATTTGCAAAAGAAGGCGGACGAGTACTTGGAAATCAAGAACGCCTTCTCCGTGGAGGCACTTTCGGATGATTTCTTCGATGAGTATCGCAAGCAGTATGCCGAGTTTGTGAAGTTCTTGACGGGTAAGGTGTATGTCAAGAAGGGCAACAAGTGGATAGAGCAGGAGGTGGGTGAGCCTGATGAGCAGTTTTTTACCTCTTTTGGCAAGGACGAGAAATTGGTGCGCGACTACATTAAGAAGATGATGGGTCGCATTGTTTTTCTCTATTTCTTACAGAGCAAGGGATGGTTGGGTGGCAACCTGCACTATATGCACGATTTGTTTGATAACGCTTCCGATGCCATCAAGGCAGATTTCTTGGATAAGGTGCTCGAACCGATGTTCTTCGGCTTGCTCAATACCAAGCCTGAGGACAGAGCCACTGCGCCCTTGGTGAATGGGGTGGGAGTGAAGTACATCCCCGATGCCGAGACGATTCCTTATCTCAACGGTGGTCTTTTCCAACAGGAGAAGATAGACGAGGTAGATTCTCGTTTCCCTGCCGAGATGTTCCAGTCGCTCTTCGACTTCTTCGACAGCTACAACTTTACCATCGACGAGAACGACCCGAACGATGCCGAGGTGGGTGTGGACCCGGAGATGTTGGGCAAAATCTTCGAGAACCTCTTGGAGGACAACAAGGACAAGGGCGCCTTTTATACGCCAAAGGAAATCGTGCGCTATATGTGCCAGGAGTCTCTGATAGCCTATCTTCAGACAGGCATCGAGGACGAAGAAACCAAGAAAGGCATTGCCAACTTTGTGAAAACCAATGATGTGGAGGAGCTGGGTGGAGCTTCTTCCGACCTTGCTATGTCCATCGACCAAAAGCTCAAGGACGTGAAGATTTGCGATCCAGCCATTGGTTCGGGTGCCTTCCCAATGGGGTTGCTCCGAGAACTCTATGCTTGTCGCAAGGCTATCGAAGTCTTTGAGTCAGATAATGCCGCCGACATCAAGCGCCACATCATCCAAAACAACATCTACGGCGTGGATATAGAGAAGGGAGCGGTAGATATAGCCCGCCTCCGCTTCTGGCTTGCGCTGATTATTGATGAGAAAGAGCCTATGCCTTTGCCTAATCTCGACTTCAAGATTATGCAGGGAAACTCGTTGTTGGAGAGCTTTATGGGAGTGGATTTAAACATGACGAGCAAGAAGGTAAAGACAGGCAGAGACACCAAGAAAACTCGTGGTGTCTTGTCGCTTGGCTTCGAGGAAACCGATGTCCAGAAAACCATCCAGGATTTAGTAAAGTCGTACTTTAGCATTACTGACCATACCTTGCGTGCCCAGCGTCGTAAGGAGATAGATAAGTACGTAAAAGATTACATCAAAATTTGTGCCGAGGGCAATCAAGAAGTGCAGGCTGCCGTAGATGAACTGGAGATTCCGAATAGCCAGTTCTTCCTGTGGCATACGTATTTCAATGATGTATTCGAGAAAGGTGGATTCGATATTGTGATTGGGAATCCGCCATATATAGATTCTGAGACTATGGCAATAAGTCAACCTGTTGAGAGAAAGTTGTATTCTTCTCAATATCAGACGGCTAAAGGAAATTGGGATATTTATGTAGTGTTCTATGAAAGAGGAATGAACTTACTGAATGATCATGGTGTGCTTTCTTATATAACTCCGAACAAGTGGTTATCTATTAAATATGGTACAAAAATGAGAGAATTATATTTTGGAAATATCTGGCAATTAGGTGATTGTAAAAACATTAAAGTGTTTGATGCAGGAAACGAGCCTGTAGTTTGTTTTTTCTCAAAAGAAAATGTCGATAAGCTTTGTATAGAAAAATTTAATGTTGATTATTCAGTGTCAAAGGTGAATGAGTTGGACAAGAGTAAGATTGATTATTCAAATTTAGGAATATGCATATCAGAAAATATAAATTTATTGATTAAAATTAATTCTCAAAATCAATTATGTAGTTATGTTAAAGTTGAAAATCCATTTACAACAGGAGAAGCATATGAACTGATACCTTTGATTAAAGATAGTAAGGATAGTGTGGGGGCATATAGACTGGTTAATACTGGTTTAATAGATCCTTATGTTAATTTGTGGGGATTGAATATGATAACCTATTTAAAGAACAAATACTTGTATCCTGTGATTGACAAAAAGGAATTTAAAACTAAATTCCCTAAACGAGTCCGTCAGGCAGATGCAAAGAAAATAATAATATCAGGCATGCGTTATTTCGAAAGTTTCTTTGATAAAGATGGGGCATATATAGCAGGAAAGTCTACGATTATTATCTCGGGTGCAAAAACTGATGATATGTTTTATTTATTGTTGGCTTTTTTGAACTCAAAGTTGATGACTTTTTACATAAATCAGTCATATAGCTCTTTAGGAATCGGAGGAGGAATTAACTTCTCCAAAGACATGGTTTCGATTTTGCCCATTCCTAATTTGACAAAATCACGACACGACTTTAAAGAACTAGTTAATTTTAGTGCTAATTTGAATATGGCAAATGTCAAAAATGTTAATATAGCTGCTTTGGAGAATCAAATCGACTTCCTCGTCTATCACCTCTATGGTTTGACCTACGATGAAGTATTGATTGTTGACCCCAACACTCCAATCACTCGTGAGGAGTATGAGGCATATAAGGGAGAATAAACAAAGAAAGGAAGTCTCCAAATCACCGAGACTTCCTTTCTTTGTTGTTTTGAAATCTTACTTTAGTATAATCTTTTCTGTTGATGGATGTCGTAATGAAAATGTACTTTTGCCATCTTTGTTAGTATAACACAAATCACAAGAATTTATAATATCCATACCAATGACAACATCATAATCTGAATTGTCATTTAGAAGTGCTTTAACATTCAGCTCTGCTGTGCCTGTTGGAAGAATTATATGGACTAGGTATGTCCAGGATTCTACATCTCCTCCAGCGCTAGAGATTATAGCCTTGTTTAGAGGTTTCAATCCTAATGCGTCAACAATCTGTTGGGATATAAGAGTATTTGTAGCACCAGTGTCCCACAATACATCATTTACTTGGCAATGTACGGGAACTACAACGTTGGCTGATAAGTCAACTGGAGGACAGACTATTATGCTTGAAAGTATAGCTTCTGGTTGATCCTCATATTCTTTTGTAAATACTGCCATTTATCCGAGTTCTATATTTCCTGTATAAGACATTTGCCGAGGAGCTGGATTATTTGTTATGAGACGAACTAAGCGTACGCATCCTGTGTGTATTGCTTGTGGAATGCGATTCGCAGAAGACTGTTTCGTTTCTGTGATAAGTAATTTTTGGTTCTTTATAACTTTCATATAATACCTCCTTTATTTTATAATTGTTTGATATTTCTTATTCATAGTTGCCATAGACCTGCGGCTATTAAACTAAAGGACGTACCGAAACTACTTTTGCAATATGTCCTTTGGGGATACTTGGTACCCGTATGGATACCTCCACTGGATATTTACTCATTACCAAACACCACAGACCAAGGCAAAACCTTTGGCTTTGGTACAGGTCCATTGAGCATCAAGTATTTTGCTCGTGCTATTCTGGCATGAGGATGGGAACTTAATTTTGCTTCATATTCAGCAAGTACGTTCCTATTTTCATCTAACACTTGAGCTCTCATTTCTGTTAAGCAAAGGCTATTAATGCCTTTCGGAAGCAAAGTTACTTCTTTTATTTGAAACTACCAAACTTTTTTGAAGAAAAAACAAAAAAGTTGCGAGGGATGCTCGCAACTTTCTAGATAATAACCGCTGTGCCACTGCAAGTTACCATCAGCATGGAGCCATTGGCACCTACGGTCTCGTAATCGAGGTCGATGCCTACGATAGCATTGCAACCTAAGGATGCGGCACGTTCGCTCATTTCTCTGAGGGCGGTGTCCTTTGCCTCACGGAGTGTACTCTCATAAGAGCCGCTTCTACCACCAATGACATCACGGATGCTGGCGAAGAAGTCCTTCACAAAGTTGGTGCCGATGATGGTTTCACCAGTCACTACGCCACGATACTCACGGATAGGGTGGCCTTCTATGGTTGGGGTCGTGCTTAAAATCATAATTTGTTTCCTTTCTTTATTTTTTATGTTATTAATCTTGTTTCTATAGGCACTATCGCTTCTCTCTTTTCTTGTGCGAGGGTAAGTTTCTGCCTTTTCTTTATCTCTTAGACGAGAAAAGATGCGGAAAGGTTGCATTTTCACAAAAATATTTGTTACTTTTGCATCGAAAACCATAATATATAGAGAAAATATGAACAAGAGATTGATGCTTTCGGCAGCACTCATGACGTTGCTGCTTTCGGCAAATGCTCAGAAACGAGCTTTTACCATCGAGGATTTGTACAAGGTGAAGGGCGTCTATTCGGTAAGCCTTTCGCCTGACGGGAAGACCATCTGCTATACGGCTAGCTCTTCCGACTTGAAGAACCAGAAGTCTAGCTCCGACATCTTCGTCATGAATGCCGACGGATCCCACGCCAAGGCACTCACCGAGGATGGCAAGAGTAGTTCGGCTGTCTGGGGCAAGGATGGCAAGAGCATTTACTTTACGAATACAGAGAAAGGTACGCCACAAATTTATCGCATGGATTTAACGACCTGCAAGAGCGAGCAAGTAACTGATTATGAGTTGGGAATCGACAATCCTGTCATCTCTCCCGATGAAAGATACATCGCTTTCACTGCCGAGGTTTATCCTGACCTTGGTGCTGATGCGAAGGCGAACAAGGCTCGCATGGAGAAGAAGGAGAATGGACCGGTACAGGCGCATATCGCCGACAAGTTGCTTTATCGCCATTGGACTAGTTACAGCGATGGTAGATGCAACCACCTCATCCTCTTCGACACTCAGACCAAGACTTACAAGGACCTGACTCCAGGCAACTATTCCTTGATATTCATGCTCGGCGGAGG
>DBLF01000077.1:2474-3549 GCA_002297965.1 Candidatus Segatella papionis | reverse complement strand
CATAGAACACCTTGAACTTAGGAGTCACCTTCCATTCGTCGGTGAAGTAGAGTGCCAACTTGTTCTCAGAGCCCTTGGTGTATTCTGGGCTCAGTTCGTTATAGCCGAAAGTTTCGGAACGGCGAGCTGTCTGTGTTGGGTCGAGAGGATTCACATACATCTGGCTCAGTGTGCGAGGGTAAGCCTCCACGGTTCCTGCCCACTGGAAGGAAGATGAATAATAGTTGAGGTGGTAATACCACTCGTTCAAACCGATCATCAACTTATGGTTGTTCAGTTGTTTGCTGATTTCCGTAGTCAAGAGGGCATTGCTAACCTTTCCCACGTGCAACCAAGTGCGGCGACCTTCGATGAGTCCGCTGTAGGAGGTGCCGTCAGAAAGTTGATAGCCATCGGCTGCGCTTACCTCTGAGATGGTGCTGCCTCCGTAGTCCACGTAGTTGGCACGAGGAGCGTTCATGTATTTGGCATTGAACTTCCACAACCATCCGTTGTCAAACTGATACTGACTGATGAGCGCAATCTCGTTGGCGTGGTTCTCGCTGCCGTCGCTCATGTTCCAAGTCTCCATCTTTCCAGTCTTGGTGTTCAAGTACTGGAAGGAACCTTGGCGCTGAACGTAAGAATCCAATCCAGGGTCGAATCCTGCAATCTTCTTGATGCTACCATCGCCAGCGTAGATGAAAGGAGCTGCGTTGGCAAAGCAACCTGGGTTCTTGCTGTTGGAATACTTATATAATAAGGAGATGCGACCTCTGCCATCGCCCAAGATGCGGGTGATGCCGAGATGGTAAATCTGGGTACGGTCGGCATAGTCAGTAAAACGGAGCTTGAAACTTCCAGGGTCAAAGTTCTGGTACATACCTGCAGTATAGAGCCAGTTGTCGCCGATTCCACCCGAAAGGTTGAGATCGAAGTTCTGCATGCCGAAGTGGTTTGCCTTGTAGTTGAGCTTACCCTTGAACTCTTTCTGCCCCAACTCGCTGAATGAAGACACAGCGTAAGCGATGTTACCCGTGGCGATGGCAGACTCAGAAGGAGTCATCAAGTCGGTGCCTTTCAGAGAGGCATCACT
>DBLF01000077.1:0-2388 GCA_002297965.1 Candidatus Segatella papionis | reverse complement strand
ACGTCCTCGCTAGGCAATCCTATTTGGATTTCACGAGGTTTGTTGGCATCGGATGCGTTGAGCATCACGTTGCGCTCTTCTTTCTTGTTTTTCTCTACAGATTCCTCTTCGAGAGATTTCTTTTCGAGGTTGAGAGACTTCTTTGCTTTTGCGTCAACCTTCTCTTCTTTATTATCGGAATTGCAGGAAGGAAGAGCATACATGTAGCTGGTAGCCGACATGGCTGCCAAAGCCATGGAGAATGTACGGATTCTTAGGTTCGTCATACTATTTATTGTTTATTCGTTTTTAATAAAAGTTACTTTGAATTTCATAAAAGTTACTATGAATCGTTTGCGTCGCGATTTCGGTTGCAAAGATAGATAGATTTTGGACACCATAGGGTAGTATGTAGGTAGTGAGTAGATGTGTGATGCTTTGTGAATGCTTATAAATGCTTAATAATCAGTATATGTTAGGAGTTAAGCTTTTTTAGGAGAGTAGATGGTGAAAAGAAGAAAAATAGTTGTAATTTTGCAGCCGATTAGAAGCTTACCTTCCTGAATAGAGTAAAATACAGTTAAAATAAGAGTAAAATACAGGTAAAATAAGAGTAAAATATTGGTAAATTCGATAAAACTTGGATGATTATGAGAATCTTGTTATGGTGTTTGATGGTGCTGATGCCAATGGTAGCTAGTGCTGCCACTCATCAGGAGAAAGCGGAAACAGTAGATGAGGAACAGCTCTTCCGCCGACTGGATAGTTATATTGCCCAGCGTGACAAGTTCGCCGAGAAGAAGGAACTCAGGCTGAAGAAGCTTAAAAAGGAGGTAAGCCAGACTTCCGACCTTCGTCAGCATTTGTTGCTTTATAATCAGATTTATCGAGAGTATTATACTTATCGGTATGATTCTGCCATGATCTATGCCCGACGAGGCTGGGAGTTGGCTGAGCAACTGCACGATGCTTATTACATCGGCCTTAACAAGATTAATAGGGCTGCTGTGCTTTCCACGGGAGGTTTCTATAGTCAGGCGGAAGACTTGATGCTCTCGATGTCACCAGCGGAAATCTCTCCCAAGTTGGTGCAGTACTATTATTACACTTTGACATGGGTGTATAATTATTGGGAAGCCTTTTGCGAGAACTCCGAGTTTAAGGATGGATTGCAAGCCAAGAAAAAGGCTTTTCTAGGAAAAACGATTGCAAATGTTGGCAATAAGAAGACTGCTCTTTATTATTACCTTTGTGGAGAAATGCAATATTTGAAGCATCATACCGACAAGAATGTGTTAGGTTGCTACAAGAAAGCCCTTGCCGCTAGCCCTCTTAATAGTCGAGTGCATGCTTCGGCTGCTTATTGCGTGGCTCGTTACTATCGTGATGCAGAACGTATGGATTTGTATGAGAAGTTCTTGGTGGAGGCTGCCATTTCCGACCAAGTGTGTCCTTTGAAGGAGAACTTGGCTCTGCAGGAACTTTCCACCTATTTATATAATAAGGATAAGAAATATGCCAAGCGAGTAACCAAGTACATCTATTGTTCGATGGAAGATGCCCAGTTTTATAACAACCGTCTTCGTATGGTGGAGATTTCCCGCATACTTCCGCTTATCACGGAGACCAACCACGAGACGGAGGTTCGCCAAAACCGCATCATCACCGCCTCGCTCGTTTTTGTCAGCATTCTGTCCTTGGGCTTTTTAGGAATGGCATTCTTTGCCTTCAAAATGAACAAACGATTGGCGAAGAGCCGTCGGGAAGTGAAAAGCCAAAATAGGCTCTTGGAGGAATTGAACGCTAAGTTGCTTAGTACCAACAAGCGACGTGAAACATATATGCGATTGTTTATGGACATCAGTGCCGTCTATATCAAGAAACTCGACGACTATCGCAAATTGGTGAGCCGAAAAATCAAGGCAAGGCAGACTGCCGACTTGCTCACAGCCATCAATAGCTACAAGTTGGCGGAGGAGGAAGCTGCCAATTTTTATATTCGTTTCGACAAGGCATTCATCGAGCTGTACCCGAACTTTGTGGATGAGTTCAATCAACTTTTGTTGCCCGATAAGCAAGTCGTATTGCCAGCACCAAGCAGTTTAACGAAGGAACTTCGCATCTATGCTTTGATGAGATTAGGCATTACGGATGGACAGGAACTCGCCACCCTCTTATTCTATTCTACCCAGACCATCTATAATTATAAGTCGGCGATACGCAAGCGAGCTAAAAACATCGAGACCTTCGAGGCAGATGTGAACAAACTTTGTCACGTGATAAAATGATGTAATAATTTTTGTAATCAAGTGAAGCGAACAATCTTTTTCACGTGATTAAGGGATTAGGATAAGAAAATCCGTTCATCGACTAACAATTATGTTGCGATGAACGGATTTTTGCATCATA
>DBLF01000083.1:16851-17288 GCA_002297965.1 Candidatus Segatella papionis | reverse complement strand
ACGTTCATCACGTCGCCGATGTACTCACCACCTTCTGGAACGAGGAGATAACCACCTGGCTCTGCGATGACCTTGG
Organism: Candidatus Segatella papionis; assembly: GCA_002297965.1. GTDB lineage: Bacteria > Bacteroidota > Bacteroidia > Bacteroidales > Bacteroidaceae > Prevotella > Prevotella papionis. The sequence continues at coordinate 17,212 of DBLF01000083.1, read as the reverse complement.
TAGGGTCTTCGAGGGATGTCATGTACATATAGAGCACGTAACGAAGACCGCTGGCGCAACCACGTACACCGTGAGCCAAGTGCAACCATCCCTTAGGAGTCTTGATTGGGTGAGGACCCTCACCGTTCTTTACCTCCTGGATAGTATGATAGTGACGGGCGTTGATGATCTTCTCCTCTGTAATCTCAGCGTGAGTGATGTCGTCAACGAGAGCCCAACCGATACCACCACCAGAACCAGTGTCGATGAAGCCATCCTGTGGACGAGTATAGAAAGCATACTTGCCATCTACGAACTCTGGGTGGAGAACCACGTTGCGCTGCTGACTCTTGGTCTTGAGGTCAGGAAGACGCTCCCAGTT
>DBLF01000083.1:16277-16774 GCA_002297965.1 Candidatus Segatella papionis | reverse complement strand
GGCTGAGAGTCATCGTGGCGCTCGGCGCAGAACACACCATAGATGTAACCATCCTCATGGGCAGTGAGTCGCATATCGTAGATGTTGGTTGCAGGAACCACATCCTCTGGCATGGTGATAGGCTCGTCCCAGAAACGGAAGTTGTCGATACCGTTAGGACTCTCGGCTACAGCGAAGAAGCTCTTGCGGTCGGCACCCTCCACACGAACAACGAGGAGATACTTGCCGTTCCACTTGATGGCACCAGAGTTCAAGGTAGCATTCATCATGATGCGCTGCATCAGATAAGGATTGCTCTTCTCGTCGAAGTCATAGCGCCACTCCAATGGAGTGTGCTCGGCTGTCAAGATAGGGTTCTTATACTTCTCATAGATACCATTTCCCCACTCTAATGGTTCATTCTTGCGGCTCAACAATTCCTCATGATGAGCGCGAAGTGCTTTCACTTTGTCTTGAAATGTTGTCATAATTATCTTATTTTTATTTTATTATCAATA
>DBLF01000083.1:14143-16130 GCA_002297965.1 Candidatus Segatella papionis | reverse complement strand
CCATCCCCTACTCCTGGCAGATAAGCTTCCTCCTGAGGCTTGTCCCAGGCATTGCGCCAGAAGAGCACATAGCTCACCTGATACTTCTGGAGCACAGGCCAGAGGGTTTGGGTAAACCAATCCTTCTTCTGCGAGATACCACGACAACCCGTCTCGGTGAGGGCAGCCATCTTGCCTACTTTCTTGGCGGCAGCCATCAAGACATCCATCGTCTCAGTGAGGTTCTTCTGGTAGTTGGCATCGTTGTTGTCAAACTCGTAGATGTCAACGCCCACCATATCTACATACTGTTCTCCAGGGAATCGCTCCAAGAAGAGATCGACGGTTTTCTGGTCGCTGAGGTTTGGCGACCAAGCCCAAACGATATTGTTGCATCCTGCTTTAGTAAGTGTGTGATAGGTCTTTGCATAAAGCTGGTTATATTGTGCAGGTGTGCAACTGTTGGCTCCCCACCAGAACCATCCGCCATTCATCTCATGCCATGGACGGAGGATTACCGGAACAAGTTTGCCATCTGATGTCTTGAGAGAGAGGATGAAGTCGGAAACCTTCTTGAGCCAGGAGTCGAACTTCTGTTGCTGTGCGCCGCCATCGAGTACGGCAGCCACAGCATCGCCCTTTGGGTCCCAGGCATTCTCGCCTGTCACTGGATTCCAAGGATGCCAGCTCAGGGTAACGATTCCGCCACGCTGATGCTGGGCGATAATTTCCTGGCGCATTCGGTCGAAAGGAACGCCGTCAAGGTTTTCCTTGCTGTCCAACTCCAGTTTGCCGAGGTCGAAGCCCATCACGGCAGGATAGTCGCCTGTGGTGAGGAGTACATCGCTCTTCCCTTCTTCCCATTTCCAAGTAGTGCCATAAACAGGGTCATCTTGATGACCGAGCATGATACCCTTGTTGAGAAGTTTCTGCAAGCGAGTCTTCAACTGCGCCGCAGGAGTATCGCAGCATGCCTTCTTGGTCTTGCAGCAAGAAGTAGGCTCGGCTTGCATGGAAGCGCCCGTCACGCCATCCACCTGAGCCATCGCTCCTTGCATCGCCATCAAACAGGCTGCGCTCAATAATATTTTCTTTACCATATTTTATTCTTAATTTTAGATAATATTCTAGCAGTTTGAGGGGATTTGCAATCCCCAATTACATTTCTCCGGGGATTTGTAATCCCCATTACTTATTTTCCTGTCAGTTGCTTGACGAGCCAAGCTTGCCACTCATCCCATTGTTCCTGAAACCAGTAATGACCTGTCATCTGATAGAGGCTCAATGTCTTAGGAGCCTTCACGCTATTATACAAGCCGTATGAAGAAGTAGGAGGCACCACCTCGTCATTGTATCCGAAGCTATACCAGCCCGGCACAGTCAAACGGCGAGCGAAATTGGCACCATCAAAATAACGGGCAGCCTCTAAGCGAATCTTATCTTGCTCTGAGAGTTTCTGCTCTTTCCAAGCACCACCCTGCGCCTTGTTTTCCTTATAGAAGTAGTGTGGCCAACCGCCAGCAACACCATGAATCTCAGCCTCATAGTCGCACATGGCATCATGCACTGGTGCCAAGAAAGTGATGCGCTTGTCGAGCGCTGCCACAGCGATGGAAAGGAATCCACCCTGCGAAGAGCCTGTCACGCCGATTGTCTTGCCGTCCCACTCAGGGAGAGAGGCGATGTAATCCACGCCACGAACGGCTCCCGTCACGATACGACGATAAGGATTGCGCTCCGGATTGTCAATGTTATTCTCGAAATAACCATTCAATGCCGCATTGGCAAGGTCATCATACACCTTCTGATCCATCGTCACAGGGATGCCATGCACACCGATTTCGAGCACGATGCACTCGGCAGGAGCGGTATAGGTATCGCCCGAATAAGGACGAACGCCCGCACCCGGCACACGGAGCAAGGCTGGATACTTGCCTTCTTTTACCGGAACACTCAAGATGCCATACATCTTGGAGCCCCAACGATTGTTGTTATAACTGATTTCATA
>DBLF01000083.1:0-14078 GCA_002297965.1 Candidatus Segatella papionis | reverse complement strand
TCATTCTGTCGAGCCTCATCGAGTGCCTTCTTCCAGAAAGCATCGAAATCCTTAGGTTCCTGCGCGAACGGCTGAATTTTCTCTGGTGAGAAGCCTGCGGTGCAAAGTCCCTCGTAGTTCTTGCCATCCACATGAGCGATGACTTTAAGGCGATAGAAGCCAGGCTTGTTGAGCGCCCCACTCCATTTCATCGTTCCGTCCTTCAGAGTGATACTTTTCTTCACATCCGGGAACATCACCGGTCCTGCCTCGTAATCCACCTTGACATTGTTCAAGAGCGTACCACTCTTTCGCACATTCACAGTGAAGTTAGCCTTCTCGCCCACTCGGTAGTTCCAGTCCTGATGGTCAGGAGTGACAGACACTACGATGTTGTAACCTCTAATTTGTGCGCTCAAGCTCAATGAGCCGAGCGCACTCATTAGAACACCTATAATTATTAACCTAAAAACCTTTTGCATTTTATGTATAGTTTGTATTGTTAGTTATGTTTATATTATGGTCATGTAACAACTTATAATCACCCCCAATAGGTTCATTAAGTTTTACGGTTGCAAAGGTAGCATCTTTTTATGAAAAACCCTTGTACTATTTTGCCGAATAAACGTACTTTCATTACAAAGCAGAAAAAAGACATAAAATAAAACAAACCAACTATCATTGAAAAGCAGAAAAAAGACATAAAATAGAACGAAGGACTATCATTTCAAAGCAGAAAAAGGACATAAAACCCAATCCATTTCATACTTGGAATAGAGGAAAAGTATTATCACAAAAAGCAAAACGACATACGAACTTACGCACTATTTTATCATAAAAAGTTTAGAAAGCTAATTCTGAGAACTACCATGGTTCTATTTATAATAATGTACGCATACCTATTTATATTGATATAGCACACACAATCGAAAAGTCATTCTTATCAAAAATCAAGGAAATTGTCAATTATTAGAAAATAATGGTAAAAAAGACACTTATTCTTAACTTTTCTAACAGAAATTTGCAATTTCTTATATATTTAGCAGAAAAGTATCAGTAATCAGCAAAATAAGTACAAACAAATCAGAATAAAAATAGTAATTTTGCAACCGAAATACAATAAGCCTAAAAAAATAGGAACAATAACAATAAACAAACAACATAAATCAAACAAGTATGGATTTGAACAGTAGAGAAAAGTTGCTTGCTGGTATCGCTGCCCTGAGTCTTCTCGGCATCTCACCACAACAAACTTTTGCAGCCCAGATCACAACGAGTCAGGCTGTGCAGCAAACCAAGAAAATTACTGGTACTGTATCCGATGCCATGGGTCCCATCATCGGTGCGACAGTAAAAGTGAAAGGTACGAAGAATGCCGCTGTCACTGACATGGACGGTAATTACGTACTGAACGTATCAGCCGGTCAAACCGTAGAGGTAACCTACGTAGGCTATGTAACCAAATCTTTCAAGGTTGGCGGACAGAGCAAGTACGACATTACCCTTGCGGAAGACAACAACAGCCTTCAGGAAGTTGTTGTCGTAGGTTATGGTACCATGAAAAAGAGCGACCTCGCAGGTGCTTCTGCTTCCATGGACGAAAAAACCTTGAAACAAACCCCAATCACCAACGTTGACCAGGCTTTCCAAGGTAAGATTTCAGGTGTCAACGCCGTACAGACATCAGGAGCTCCAGGTTCTGCCGTAGCCGTTAGTGTGCGTGGTATCGCTACCATCAACGCCAACTCTGAACCATTGTATGTTGTCGATGGTGTCATTTTCCAATCTCAAGGCAACAGCGGTTCATCCCTCGGTTTGGGTGACAAACTTGGTAACGGGTCTCACTCTGCCGTTTCTCCATTGTCTTTGATCAACCCTAGCGACATCGTGAGCATGGAGGTATTGAAGGATGCTTCTGCTACAGCTATCTATGGTGCCCAGGGTGCCAATGGTGTCGTTCTGATCACAACCAAGAAGGGTAAGGCTGGCGAAGCCAAGTTCACATACAGCGGTAGCGTTGCTGCTAGCCGTCAGAACAAGCGTCTCGACATCATGAACCTTCGTGAATTTGCTGAATATTACAACGACCTCGCCAACCAGGGTGAGATTGCCAAGCCTGACGCCATCTATAGCGACCCATCTATCTTGGGTATCGGTACCAACTGGCAGGATGCTATCTTCCAGACCGCTTGGCAACAGTCTCATCAGATTGCAGCCGAAGGTGGTACAGACAAGGTGAACTATTACATCTCTGGCAACTGGACAGACCAAGATGGTACTATCATCGGTTCTGAGTTCCAGCGTTACTCTTTCCGTGCCAACATCACAGCCCAGCTCAAGAAATGGTTCAAACTCGGTTTGAACGCTACATATTCCAAGACCTCTGAAAGCTTGAAGCTTGCTGATGGTTCAGAAGGTTTGATCAACTACTCTTTGACAACTCCTCCAGATATTCAGATTTACAATATCGACGGTGGCTACTCTAGCGTATCCAAGGAAGGTTTTACGAATCCTAACCCTATCGCCATGGCAATGGAGGACGACATATTGCTTGATCGTCAGAGCCTGAATGGTAGCGTATTCGCCGACATCACCTTTATGAAGGGTCTGACCTGGCACACACAGCTCGGTTTCGACATCGGTGCATCCAAGGCTCAGACTTACAACCCAATGATCGACCTCGGTACATGGAAGCGTCAGAGCAACCAGAGCCGCTTGCAGAAGAACAGCAACAATTTCTGGTCATTGAACAACTATTTGCAGTACTCTACCAGCTTTGGCAAGCATAGCATCACCGCCATGCTCGGACAGGAGTGTTGGGAGTCTAAGTACGACTATGTTTCTGCATTCAATACCCAGCTGCCAAACGATGTAGTCCACAACCCTGCATTGGGTCAGGGCGACCCACAGATTGGCGCTGGTTGGGGTAGCTCTTCCATGGCTTCCTTCTTCACTCGTGAGACTTACAACTACGACGACCGCTACTTGGCAACCTACACCTATCGTTACGATGGTAGCTCCAACTTCGGTCCAAACAACCGTTGGGCAGGTTTCCACTCATTGGCTTTGGCTTGGCGTTTCTCTAACGAGAAGTTTATTAAGAGCTTCGCAAGCAAATGGTTGAGCAACGGTAAGTTACGTCTCGGATGGGGTCAGACAGGTAACTCCAACATCGGAGGTTACAAGTGGGGTTCTGCCATGAGCACCATGGACACAGCCCTTGGTACCAGTTTCCGTCCTGCCAACTTGAAGAATCTCGACATCAAGTGGGAGACACAGGAGCAGTGGAACGTAGGTCTCGACCTTGGTTTCATCGACAACCGCATCAGCTTGACCTTGGACTGGTACAAGAAGATGAGTAAAGATATGTTGATGCAGCTCAACTTGCCTTCCATCATGGGTACCAGTGGTAATGCTTCTTCCGCATTAGCTGCTCCTTACGGCAACTATGGTGACATCGAGAACACCGGTCTTGAGATTGCCCTCAACACCAAACCAATCGTCAGCAAGAACTTCGATTGGAGTTCAGACATCACCATCTCCATCAACAAGAATAAGTTGAAAAGCCTCTCTGGTAGTACAGCCTTGCTTGGTAAGGGTCAGTGGAGCGACGTAGTATCTCGCTCAGTACCAGGAGAATCACTCTATGGATTCTACGGCTACGTAGTAGAGGGAGTATATAAGGATTATGACGACATCATGAATTCCCCAGTACAAACCTTGCAGAAGAACAACCCATTCACTGTAACAACAGATGCTGATGGTACTAAGCACTATGCATGGGTTAACGACCCATCTAAGTTTAGCCGCACCAACACTACCTACGTGGGTGACTTGAAATACAAGGATATCAATGGCGATGGCATCATCGACGAGAATGATAAGACCAACATCGGTAGCCCACTCCCTAAGTGGACATTCGGTTGGAACAACACCTTCCGCTACAAGAACTTCGACTTGAATATCTTCATCAACGGTTCCGTAGGAGCCAAGGTAGCCAACTACTTGAACATGAAGATGACTCACATGAACTCACCTTGGAGCAACCAGTTGAAGGATGTGAACAATCGTGTACATCTCGTAGCCAAGGATGGCAACCAGACAGGCAACTGGTACGACAACATCAAGAATCTGACCGTAGATAACGTGAACTCCACCTATCCACGTGCTACCATCAACGACCCTAACGATAACGACGCATTCAGCGACCGTTACATCGAGGATGGTTCCTACCTCCGCTTGAAGAGCATGTGCCTGGGCTATACATTCGACCAGAAGCTCATTCAGAAGATTGGCTTGACCAACCTTCGCTTGACCCTCACAGCGTCTAACCTCTTCACCATCACAGGCTACAGCGGTTACGACCCAGAGGTAGGTCTCTCTACTCAGAGTGCCAATGTATATGGTTTGGACTTCGGTCGCTACCCTTCTCCAACCACTATCACATTTGGTTTGAACTTATCATTCTAATTTCCAAAACGAACAGTTATGAAATTTAAAAATATCAAATATACAGCATTTGTAATGCTCCTCGCCATGGGAATGACATCTTGCGATGACTTCCTGGACAAGCCAGTAGAGGACAATTACAACACAGAGAACTATTACAACGGCGATGCGTCCTGCATCTCTGGCGTAAACTATCTCTACAACTCACCTTGGTATGATTTCCAACGTGGCTTCATCAAGATAGGTGAGGTTATGTCGGGTAACATGTATTGGGGTTCAAGCCCATACATGAACTTCAGTACCAACGGTACCGACGAGGACTTGGTGAACATGTCTTACTCTCTCTGGGCAGAGATTGGCCACTGCAGCACCGTATATGAGTCACTGCAGAATGCTACCAACACCACAGAGAAAGTAAAGAACCAGTGCTTGGGCGAGTGCTTGACCTGGAAGGCGATGGCATACTTCTACCTCGTGCGTACCTTCGGTGACGTGCCTATCATCCATAGCAACTCAGAGACCTTGGGCAAGGGCGACTACAACCAGCTCAGCAAGGTGGAGAAGGCTGACGTATATGAGTACATCATCATGACCTTGGAGAAGGCGATGGAATTGCTTCCTCACGAGAAGAGCACCACGGGTCGCATCGACTACTATAGCGCAGAGGGCTTGCTCGCCAAGGTATATCTCACCAAGGCAGGCGTATCAGGCACCTTGAACAAGGAAGACCTTGCTAAGTCTGCAGCTTACGCCAAGGACGTTATCCAGAACTCTGGCCGTGGCTTGATGGAGCACTACGAGGACATCTTCCGTGGCTCAAACCAGTTCTGCGACGAGATTATGATAGCATGGCGCTGGACCGTAGGTTCTCAGTGGACCTCTCAGAACACTCTTCAGAGCGACTTGGCTCCAGAAGGATTTGACGAGAATGGTGACTGCTGGGGCGGTTGGGGCGGCCCATCTGTAGATTTGATGGATGCCTTTGGTGTATCTCCTAAGGATGACCCTGCTAGCCGTGTAGATCCAGACCATCGTCGCAAGGCTACCATCATGATGCCGGGCGATGTTTATTCTTACTTCTGGAGAGACCACGACCTTCCTGCCAACGCACAGAAAGATGGCTTGAAGAAAGGATTCTCTTACCTCGACTTCTGGTATAACAAAGATTATAACTCTGCAGCCACTGGTCAGTGCCAGGGTCCTTGCGGTGGTAGCAACGTGAAGCACCTCTATGGCGACAATGCAGACCATAAGGCAGAATTGGGCATCACCCCAGGTCGTATGTCAAATGCCTTGCCTACCCCTATCCTCCGTCTCGCAGACATCTACTTGATTTATGCCGAAGACCAGGTATTGATGGGTAACCCAACAGATCAGCTTGCTTTGGATTGCTTCAATCAGGTAAGAGGTCGTGCATACGAGTGGCAGGGATTCGTAAGAAAGACCACCTTGACATTTGATGACATCTGGAAGGAGCGCCGCTTGGAGTTTGCTGGCGAGGGTGACCGCTGGTACGATTTCGTACGCCGCGCTTACTACGACGTAGATGGCTGTATCGCCGAGCTCAAGGCTCAGCGTCGCAACGCTATGTGGAACTGCGACGAGGCATACAAGAACTACTACAACAATGGCACTTGGGATGCTTCCAGCATCGAGTACGACTCAACCACAGCTGCTCCTAACGTAACAGCCAGCAGCTTTACATTGCCATTCCCTACTGAGGACGTAGCCTTGAACCCTAACTTGGGCAGCAACGCACCTTCAGTTCATGTGGATGTACGTAATACATATAGTTATTAATCATTTACAAGAGATATTCATTATGAAAAATAAATATATCAATGGGGCATTGTTCGCCGTGGCACTCGCTGCTGTCAGCGCAGGATTCACATCTTGTGCAGACGAGCCTGACAAATATGAGATTGCAGACGGCACTCCAACCATCGACTATGTTCGCCCTGTAGATGCAGCCAGCAAGGATTCCCTCCTCACAGCTGCTTCGCTCAACAATACCATCTGTATTGTGGGTAGAAACTTGCGAAGTGTAACCAAAATCAACTTCAACGACCAGTCTGCCGTACTGAACACCAGTTATATGACAGACAACACCATTATCGTAACGGTGCCAAAGTCTATACCTAATGAAGTGAGCGACAAGATTTACTTCATCACCAGCAAGAATGACACCATCCCTTACGACTTCAAGGTGACCGTTCCTGCTCCAACCATCAGCAGCATGAGCAACGAGTGGGCAGCAGCCGGCGAAGAAGTAACCATTAGCGGAGACTACTTCTTGGATTACGACAATAGTCACTTGAGCATCAAGGTGGGCGATGACTATACCATCCCATACAATGAGTTGAAGATTACACAGAACAGCATCAAGTTTAACATACCAACCGACATGCCAAAGCATGAGCCTATCTACATCACCACCATCAATGGTACGACCAAGGCAGGCTTCCGCTATATGGACAACCGCGGTATGCTCTTCGACTTCGACACCCCTTGGAAGGACGGCGGCGACGTATTGGGCAACAATGGATGGCACGCTCGTACCATCACATCAGATGCAACCTCACTCTCTGGCAATTACCTGGTAATGGGTGAGACAGCCATGGGCGCAGACGGTGGTTGGAACGACGGCAACTTCTCATTCGAGTACTGGCCAGGTAGCTGGCAGGACCCAGAGACCTACTCTAGCCGTCCACGTATGCAAGACCTCGTAGACTTCAGCGATTGGAAGAACATGAGCTTGAAGTTTGAGATGTGCATCCCTAAGGACAACGGTTGGTCAGCCGCACCTATGCAGATATACTTCGGTAGCGCAACCCAGGTTTCAAATGGCGCAGCTGGCGTTCAGGACATCTACGGTAGAACTTTGGCTGGAGCCAACAACACCTTCTTCCACGAGCAGGGCAAGTTGGCACGTGCGCTCTACATGCCTTGGCAGAACACCGACGACAAACTTTACAACACAGAGGGCAAGTGGGTAACCGTAACCATTCCATTGGCTGACTTCGTATATGACTACGATGGAAACAAGGGATTGAGCTACACTGGCGTTAACGACTTCGATGCATTCAACATCTTCATCGTGAAGGGTTCTTACAATGACGCAAACGTATTGCCTACAGGTGTAGATTGCAACCCTATCATCAAGATTGACAACATCCGTGTGGTTCCAAACAAGTAAAAATGTAGGTTCCAAACAAAACAACTTATAATCTGAATGAGATATGAAAAAGATAAGTAAAATATTCACTATGTTGGTGGTAGCCCTCGCAGGGCTATCGCTGACAGCGTGCAACGACGGAGACGATCTCTCTACCGACCAGTATGGCAATGAGATTTCACTCCAGTCTTTCGGTCCTTGCCCTGTACTCCGTGGCGGTACCTTGTATTTCTATGGTACTAACTTGGATCAGATAGAGGAAATCGATCTTCCTGGTGCCGACCCTATCACCGCCTACGAAGTTATCCAGAGCGGTAAGCAGAGCAAGATTTCCATCCAGGTTCCTGCCGAGAAATGCGAGCCAGGACAGGTGGTTCTGAAGACTAAGAAGGGTGGCGAGATTACATCCATCTCTCCTATCACCTATCGTGAGGACATCGAAATCTCCGACTTCTATGTAGGAGACAACAAGGAGAACAAAGTAGCCAACGTGGGTGACATCGTTACCATCAAGGGTGATTACCTCAACTTGATGCACGGCGTGGTATTCGTAGAGAAGGACACCATCAAGGAAGACAAATTCATCGCTCACGATCGCTACACCATCCAGGTACAGGTTCCTGCTGAGGCTCGTACGGGTGTCATCACTTTGACCAATCTCGAGAAGGATGCCACAGAGTTGCAGACCAAGGAAGAGTTGACCATCAATACTCCTGAGGCAACTCCTATCAAGGACCGTACCATCAAGGCTGGCGAGGTATTGAGCCTCAAGGGTGCAAGCTTCGACCAGATTGCCAGCGTGAAGTTCGAGGGTGCTACCGTAGATGCTGCCGACTTCAAGTCGCAGAGCGCAGTGGAAATCAACGTAGCTGTTCCTAGCAAGGCTACCGACGGTACTGTATATGTAGTAACCAAGAGTGGCGTAGAGGTTCCAGTTGGAAACATCATCACTGTAGTTCCTACACAGTTGGTTGCAACGCCTAACCCAGTGAAGAACGGTGCAGAACTGACCATCACCGGTAAGGATATGGACTTGATCACCGGCATTGCATTCCCTAACGCTGCCGAGTCTAAGCTCAACAAGGTAGAGACCACCCAGGTTACTTCTACCGTTCCTGAGGACGCACAGGAAGGCGACATCACCCTGAGCCTCGACAATGGCAAGACCGTGACTGTGGCTTACACTTTGGTTAAGCCTACCGTTACAGCTTGCGAGCCTGCTGCCATCACAGCTGGCGAGCAGACCATCATCAAGGGTACAAACCTCGACCTCGTAAAGAGCATCACCTTCCCTGGCGATGAAGAGCAGACCGTAGAGAAATTCACTGCACAGAACGCAAACGCCATTGCTGTAACAGTTCCTGCCGCTTGCGTTGGTACAGGCTTCAAGCTCAACTTGAAGAACGGTACTACTGTAGAAGTGAAGGAAGGCTTGAACATCAAGGCTGCCACCGACCCAGCCATCGCATCCATCACCCCAGGTGAGGCTGTAGCTGGCGAGAGCATCACCATCACAGGTAAGAACTTCCAAAACATCCAGAACCTCTATATCGGTACCTTCAAGGTGAACCGTTATATCTCTCGTAGCAATACTGAGATTATCTGCCAGGTTCCTGCCAACGCAACTGTTGGAACCTACAAGGTTGTGATGGAAGACCCAGATGGCAACAAGTTTGAGGGTCCAGAGTTCAAGGTTATCCCAGCCGAGAAGGACTTGGCGAACTTTACTGAAAACAATGATGGAACAGCCATCAAGTACCCATACACCTTTACATGGAATGACGATGGTCGTTTCCGCATCATGAAGTCAGATTTGAAGAAGTGGGGTGTAAAGATTGGCTCTAAGCTTATCTTCTACAAGGACGCAAGCGCAACCGGTCAGGTACAGATCAACAACGCCAACTGGGGTGGCATCGACTCACCAGCAGATTGGAACGGTACAGAGACCCAGATTGTAAAGGTATTCGACGCTGCCATGATGGAAGCTGTCAACGATGTCTCTGATGGTTGGAGCGATACTGCATTCATCCTCCAGGGCGACTTGAAGGGCGTAACCAAGATTGCTTTCCTCCCATAAGCGATATTTAACTAAAAAAAATCACTTATGTGAAATAATATTCGTATATTTGTGGCGCAGTTAGATAGACTGCGCCACTTTTTTGATTTTAAACCATTTAACCATAACAGCAATATGAAGAAAATAGCATTATCCCTAGGGATGGCACTGTGCTGCCTGGCAACCCATGCCGCCGATGGCAAATCGCTGTTTGTCAATTTCAACGATGGTACAAAGGTGGAGTTTGCGCTTGCAACCACACCCGAGGTAACCTTCGGAAACGACCAGATGACGATTACGACCACTGAGAAAACAGCCTCCTTCGACCTCTGGAAGGTAGCCACCTTCACCTACGGTGCCACTACCACAGGCATCAGCCAAGTGGAAACAACCAACAAGTTCGCCTTGGAAGGCAACCGCATCATCGTGGATGGCACCGCCAACAAGATTAGCGTCTATGCCCTGGATGGCAAGGCGGTATCCCTCTCCCCTATCCTCGCCGGCGACAAGACCATCATCAACCTCGATGGCTTGACCCACGGAGCTTACATCATCAAGATCAACAATAAATCCATTAAAATAGCAAGACAATGAAAAAACTTTTACTCTCATTGATGGCAGTAATACTTTCTTTCACTGCCTTTGCACAAACCAATGGCGATAAGATTACCATCAACACCTCTCAAACAGGAGCCACAAAAGAATGGAACCTCACAGGTGAGCAAAACGCCATCTCATCGCTCAAACACACGGCGGACAATAAGTTGGAAGTCATCCTCAAAGGCTTGGAATCATTCGGGGCTTGGGAGACCTACGACATCGACAAAATCAACAACATCACCTTCTCCATCTATCATGAAAGTGACGTGAACAACGTGGAGCTTGCCGATGCCTCTGCCACAGAGAAGACCAAACGTCTCTATAAGTACTTGAAATTGAATTATGGCAGCAAAATCATCTCTTCCGTCATTGCCGACGTGAACTGGAACCATAAGAAAGCCGACGAAATTTACACTGCCACTGGTAAATATCCTGCCATGAACGGCTACGATTTCATCCATATCTATGTGCCAAACCAGGGCAAAAATGGATGGATCAACTACAATGACATCACCCCAGTAACCGAATGGGCAGACGCAGGAGGTTTGGTTTCCCTGATGTGGCACTTCAATGTACCTAAGACGGAGAGCACCGTTCCTGCCGATAATGGCGACGGAGTAACCTGCACCCCTTCCGAAACGACCTTCAAGGCTTCCAACGCCTTGACAGAAGGTACATGGGAGAATAAATGGTTCTATCAGGAAATGGATAAGGTTGTGGCTGTATTGCAGAAATTGCAGGATGCAGGAGTAGTAGCCATTTGGCGACCATTCCACGAAGCTGCAGGAAATGCTTGCGCCAAGAACCAAGCCAGTTGGACCAAGTCGTGGTTCTGGTGGGGATATGATGGAGCTGAAACCTACAAACAACTCTGGCAAACCATGTTCAATTACTTCCAAAGCAAGGGAATCCACAACTTGATTTGGGCTTGGACCACACAAAACTTCAATGGCGACGCCAACTCCTATAACAACGATGCAGACTGGTATCCTGGCGACAAATACGTGGATATCATCGGCAGAGACCTCTATGGATTCAATGCAGAAAAACAAGCACAGGAGTTCAAGGAAATACAAGCTCGTTACCCAGGCAAGCTGGTGGCTCTGGCAGAATGCGGAACCGATGTTGACAAGAACGTAGCTACAGCCGACATTGACGACGCTTGGAGCGCAGGAGCCAAATGGAGCTACTTTATGCCTTGGTATGGAAGCAATCTACCATCCGACAACTGGTGGAAAGCTGCATTGAGCAGCAAGAACGTCATCACCCGCGACCAAGTGAACCTCAATGCTTCTTACGTAGAAGAAAGCGCCACTGATGCGGTGAAGAACATGGGCATCGGAACCAACTTCGGCAACTGCATGGATGCTATCGACATGAGCAAATCTATGGACAAGAACTCCGTTACAGACTTCGAGAAAGCTTGGGGACAGGTACCTACCACCAAGGCTATGGTAGATTTCTTGAAGAAAAATGGCTTCAATTCTGTTCGCATCCCCGTAACTTGGTTCCAGCACATGAAAGAAGACGGAACCGTGGATGAGGCTTGGATGAACCGCGTGCAAGAAATCGTGGATTATGTCATCGACAATGGTATGTACTGCATCCTCAATGTTCACCACGACACGGGTGCCGACCCTGACGACGGCAGCTACAAGCACTGGCTCAAGGCAGACGAGGCAAACTATAAGGAGAACAAGGAAAAATATGAAGCACTCTGGACTCAAATTGCCAATCGCTTCCAAAGCTACGACCAGCACTTGGTATTCGAAGGCTATAACGAGATGCTCGATGCCGACAACACCTGGAACGCTCCTAAGAATGCCAACAGCTACAAAGGCTTGAATGGCTACGCACAGAGCTTTGTAGATGCCGTTCGCGCCACAGGCGGAAACAATGAGACTCGCAATCTCATCGTCAACACATACGCAGCAGCCAATGGCGACGACGTGCTGAGCAATCTCACCATCCCTACCGACAAGACGGAGGGACACATCGCCGTAGAAGTACACACCTACGCTCCATGGAACTGGTTTGACAAGGGTGTCTGGGATGCTTCTTGCAGCCAAGAAATCAAAAATATGTTCACTCGCCTCAACACCCATTTCATCAGCAAGGGTATTCCTTGCATCATAGGTGAATACGGTACTCATGGCAACAAGAGCGTGAGCAAGAACAGTTCGGCAAGCGAGATTCAAGCAGCCGCCGACCAAGCCACCGACATCATCAAGCAGGCGAAAGCCTACGGAGTTGCCACCTTCTACTGGATGAGCATCTTCGAGGGAACCGACAGAAATGTTCCTCAGTGGACTCTTCCTACCGTGGCAGAAGCGATGGTAAAGGCATACAACGAATAAAAAACATTGAAGAATATGAGTGCAAAAAATGGACTAATATGGATGTGGATTCTCCTCGTCATAGCTACTTGCGCCTCCTCATGCGGTGAAAAGAAAAAGAAATCATACGATGAGATTGCCATGAGCGGTCTCACCACCCGCACGGAGAATTTGAAGGAGAACATCAAGACTTACGCCAACAAGGGTACGCTCATCGGACAGATGTATGGTACCCTGAGTGGAATCGGCTGGAACAGATGGGAATGCGACAGCGACCGATGCGACATGAAGGCGCTCTGCGGTTATCGTCCTGCAGCCAACGGATACGAACTGGCTGGCATCGAGAGCGGAAAGCAACAAAACACAGACGGCGTACCTTTCAAAGCCATCCGAGAAGACGTGCTCAAGAATTTCAACAAGGGAGGATTGCTCCTCATGAACTGGACGATGCCTAACTACAACGGCAACGATGACTTGCTAGAAGAATACGCCAAACAGCTTGCCAAATATCTCGACACCTTGCAGGACGGATATGGCATCAAGGCTCCCGTAGTTCTCTACCTCCTTCCGATAGATGGCAAAGCATGGTATTGTCAATTAGGCAAAGACGAGTACATAGACCTCTACAAAAAAATTCAAGGTTTATTGGATGACGAAGATGTCACCAATGTGGTTTATGGCTACTCCGAGACTTACCAACCAGGCAAGAACTTGATGGACCGTTATCCTGACCATAACATCGACGTTGTGAATGTTTCCTATTTCCAATATAAGTCGGCCATCAACCTCCCACTCTATCAGCAGAGCATCAAGAACATCATCACCCAATCGCTGGCTTTCGCACAAGAGCACAACAATGCCTTCGGATTAACTACAGGCGTAGAAAGCATAGGCGACTCGAGTGTATTCTCCGACATTCTGCTACCCGAGTTGAAACAGCATCACATCGCTTATTTGACGTTCGGCAGAAACCAAGGCGAACCTATCCAGGAACATTACTTCACTCCTTATCCTGGCGTAGAAAACAAGAAGACTCACGGATTCATGCAATTGGTTAATGATGAAGTAAGCGTATTCTTGGAAAAACTAAATGGGCTTTATTTGAAGCATTAAATGTTCAAAAAAGAACAAAGATAACTCTAAAGAAAAAAGTTTTTTCTTATTTTTGTTACCACCGTTACCACCACTTAATCTAATTTTCTGAATAATAAGCATTTAAGTGGTGGTAACAAACACTTTTTTGTTACCACCTCGTTACCACCGTTACCACCACTTTCGAAATCCTCGTACCACAGTAGCAAAGTGTGCCTGGGGCAGGAACGAAATGTTCCACGAGCAGAAACAAACTGTTTCTCGGGCAGAAACAAAGTGTTCCAAGGCTCAAAACAGTTGGTACTGACGTTCAACACACTTCGTTTCAAGCCTTGGAACACTTTTCTAATGTGCCATATTTACTTACCAATGTAGTTCCCTATATTTAGTT
>DBLF01000087.1:8259-18597 GCA_002297965.1 Candidatus Segatella papionis | reverse complement strand
ATGAACGGATTTTTGCATCATACGAAATGATTTTTAAAGCTGGTGTTCACACCTTTACGTAATTTTGCAGCAGAAATCAAAACAATAACGCTAACAATTAATAATTCGCAAAATTATGAACACCTTATTGAATGGAAAGAGCGCAGCCATGGTGCTTGCACTTTCACTCGCAAATGTTTCTGGTGCTTTCGCACAGGATGATAATGGTAGCTCCAAGGAGGAGGGCAACCGCAACGTGATGCTCAACGCTGCCAGTGCCAATGGCCCTCGTGAGATTCAGATTGGCTTGCCTTCTGCCGACGTCAACGTGTTGGAGAATGGTCTGCCTGTCACTTACGCCACCAATCCTCATTCCGTCAATACCGTTTGGCGTGGTGATGCAAGCCTCAGTCATCAGGGTTTGCTGAAGATTGCCGAGACTGCCATCACCACGGGTAACATCGGCTACGCCGTGAACTCTTTCACCCAGAAAGGTCAGAAGGGATTCAATGGTACCTTGAATTATAAGAGTAACCACTTCGGATTGCAGGAGTTTTCTTTGAATATGAATGGCGACTTGGGCAGCGATTGGTATTATAGCTTCAATATGTACCAGGACTTCGACCCAGGAACTTTCAAGATTAAGTCAACTCCTTATCAGGACCGCACCCAGATTTACAAGGCACTCATCACCAAGAAGTACAATGGCAACCGTGGTGAGTTTACCGCTATGTATAAGTACGCTAACAGCCACAATGTGTACAACTATGCCACCCAGAGTGCTCCTTTCATCTATGTGGGCGATGGTAGCGTGAAGGAGTATGGCAAGTTCAAGCTCGGTACAACCTCTTATCTCCCTATCGACAACGAGATGACTTACAGAGACATGCGTACAGGCGAGTTGAAGCAGACCACCCTCTATGATGCCTGTCTCAACAAGGCAAGCGAGGTGACCCTGATGAACAATTATCGCTTCGACAACGGCTTGAACTGGAAGGCTACCTTGAAGTACGACCACTCTCGTGGCGCAATGGTTTATCAGACCCCGATGGCTATCATCGACCTCAAGAGTGCTGCTAACCAAGGTGTATATAAATATATGTATCGCGACATCGACGGACAGACCAAGGCGTACGATGGTCAATATGTCCAGACCCGTATGTCTTGCCTTAACGCCGGAACCATCGACGAGGCTCTCTTCACCTCAGAGCTCAGCAAGAGATTTAAGACATCCACCTTCCGCCTCGGCGTGAACGAGTGGTTCTATCATATAGATTATTGCTCAAATACAACCATGTACGACCAGAGCGTACCTTCGGATGGTAGTTATGCCTTGCGAGTTTGGGATGCCAACCAGCGCGACAGCTATTTCTACGATTTCAACAAGAACGCCTCTGAGTATTACAAGGGAAGCGAAAACAAGTTGGCTCTCTACTTCACCCATGATTGGGACGTCACCAAGAAGTTGAATCTCTACTATGGTGCCCGTTTGGAGTGGCAGCGCCTGAAGGGTGAGAACGCCGCAGTGAAGAATGCGCAGGGCGAGTATGTTGGACGATTTGCCGATTACTATCTCGGTGCTATTGCCGCAGATGGTACGAAGATTACACCAGCCGACTTGAGTTACAACTGGATCAACTACGATTTCTCTGTGGCAGCAACTTACAAGTTGACAGATAACTTCGGCTTTACGGGCGATTTCACTTACATCGTCCAGCATCCTAAGTTCGAGGCATTCGCCCCAGCTACTTTGCCAAATGTGGATAAGATTTCCGTGCCGCTCGGTCGTGCCGGAATCTACTACAACAACTCTTGGTTGAGCCTCACCTCGTTGTTCTCTTACATCTCTAAGACCAACAACAACTCTACGCTCAACCTCCAGCATGGCAGCGAGATCAAGGCGGCTCCTTTGGCTTACGACATCCAGACCTGGGGTTGGACAACCGATGCTGTGGCTCATCCGTTCAAGGGCTTCGATTTCCACTTCCTCTTCACTTATCAGAAGCCAACCTACAAGAAGTTTGAGACCAGTGTTACCTTCAACGATGGTTACACGGGTACTATCAATGCCACAGGCAATGTCGTAGCCGAGATTCCAGAAGTGCTCATCGAGTTGGATCCAAGCTATATGATTACCAAGGACATCAAGCTCTGGACCAGCTTCCGTTACTTCAGCAAGACCTACGCCAACATCAACGAGGCATATTACTTCAATGGTCACTGGGAGACTTTCGGCGGTTTGAACTGGCAGGCAACCAAGCGCTTGGCTCTCGGTTGCACCGTAGTTAACTTCTTGAATCAGACAGGTGCCAAGGGTAGCATCGCTGGTGCCGAGCTGATTACCAAGGATGAGGCGAAGGGCATCAAGAACCAGATTATGACAGGTAGCTACCTCCGTCCATTCACCGTGGAGTTTACCGCTTCGCTGAAGTTCTAACATATAGGGGTACAAGAAAAAGCCAGCTTTGCATATATAATTAATGTATGTGCAGGGCTGGCTTTTCTTGTTGCTTTGTACTAGAAATAGATACAAAATAACTACGCTTGGTTTGGAAATGCATCGAATTTTCTTGTTTTTTGGTTTGGAAATGCTTAAGAAACTATTTGTTTTTGGTTTGGAAATGATTAAAAAATATGCAATTTTTGGTTTGGAAATGAAAATAAAGTTGTATCTTTGCACCTGATTTTAAACGAATTATATATGTTTACACGAACGGCAATCAATTATCTGCGTCAATGGGCGAATAATGAAGAGCGTAAGCCTTTGGTCTTGCGAGGGGCTAGACAAGTGGGTAAGACAACTTTGATAAAGTTGTTTGCCAAGGAGTTTGACACCTATATTTATTTGAATTTGGAGGAAAAGGAAAATGCGGAACTTTTCGCAGATGACTATTCTTTTGATGATTTATTGGTAGGTATCTTCTTTAAGGCGAATGTGCCTCAAGATTCCAGCAAGCGCACATTGATTTTTATCGATGAGATACAAAACGAGCCAAAGGCAGTTCAGGCTTTGCGATACTTTTATGAAAAGCGTCCAGACATTTATGTGATAGCAGCTGGCTCTTTGTTAGAGAGCTTGATGGGGCGCCATATCTCTTTCCCTGTGGGTAGGGTGGAGTATATGGCTTTGCATCCTTGTACCTTTGTGGAGTTCCTTCGTGCCATAGGTCAAGAGGCTACAGCAGAGGGTATCGAAAGAATGTCTTTGCCCAATTCTTTGCATTCCAATGTCATGGATTTGTTTAAGAAGTATATGATTGTGGGTGGGTTGCCTGAGGCTGTGGCAAACTATGCAAAATACCGAGACATAGTCAAGCTGAATGGTGTCTTCAATTCTTTGCTTTCTGGCTATCGAGACGATGTGGAGAAGTATGCCAGCAAGCCTAAAGAGCAGGATGCCATTCGATATATTTTAAATTATGGCTGGGCTGCTGCGGGTCATCGTATTCAGTTTGCAAAGTTCACAGGTTCTACTTTTAAGGCTGCTGAGGCTGGCAATGCGTTCAGAACTTTGGAGAAAACGTTGTTGTTGGAGTTGGTTTATCCACAGATGTCGGCTTCTTTTCCTATATTGCCCGATTTGAAGAAAAGTCCAAAGTTATTGTGGCTAGATACCGGATTGGTGAATTATGTGGCTGGTATGCAAGAGGAACTGTTGTTTAGCAAGGATACCGATGAACTATGGAACGGCGACATTGCCGAGCATATTGTTGGGCAGGAGTTGCTGGGTTCATCTTTTACTTTTGGAGAGAAGCGTATGTTCTGGGTACGTGATGCCAAGAACTCACAGGCAGAGGTAGACTTCTTGATACGTTATAAGTCGCATCTTCTTCCGATAGAAGTAAAGACAGGGGATAATGCCAAGCTACGTTCCTTGCATCTTTTCATGGATGAGTCGAAGGAAAAGATAGCTTTGCGCCTTTGGAATGGGCCGATGAATTCGGATACCGTTACTACGCAGAATGGCAAGTCTTTCACCTTATATAATATACCACTCTATTATGCAGGAAGTTTGCAGGTGTTCTTGGATTCAGTGTTTGCGGATAATCAGTAAAAGCGATAGAACTTTTGCTTTTGAGGAAAAATGGACAAATAAAAACTTTGATATAGAAGTGAAGGTATATTTCACAAGTCACCGAAGTAGTACTTCTGTAGAAGATGAAGTACTACTTCGGTGGGCAATGAAGCTATCTATTTTTGTATTCGTAGTGTCTTATGCATATCTCATTAGGCTTTTTTGCCTGTTTGTCATCAACGCAATAAGATTTTATGCAGATTGGATTCTCTTTGTCGTCATACTCATATTCGAAGATATGTTTCTCTGGGGCACTAAATTCTGGGTCGTCGGACGTGATACTATATTCTATTATTAGACCCTGTTCATTGTATTTGTATGAAGTAACTGTTCTTCTTGAATCTGTCTGCAAAATTATTTGATTTTGCTCATTTAGGTAGAGAATTTCATTGCCTCTCGAAAAAGAACGATCGCCTTCTTTTAGAAAGCTAATGTTTTTAGGCATATCATACTTGTACTGGGTGACAGAATGTAAGGTGTCGTATTCCGTTCTTTTTTCATATTTCCCATAGAAATCTGTGGAATCTACTCCTTCTGAATACCATTTCGTATAGGTGGTATTTTTTCTTTCTTTGAGTTTTCCGTTGTCTGTTCTGTACTCGTAAATGGTTGTTTCTGTTTCCTCATTAATGGATTTGCCAAACAAGTCATCATCATGCTCATGATGGCTGAACATGATTTCTTTGGTAAGATTCCCATCGGTGTTATAATAATAGTTGGTGCGATGTTCCTCTTCTCCTGTTGGCTCATAAGTGATGACTAAGCTATCTCTGTTCTGCTCATCAAGGAAATGCTTCTCAACAAATTGCATCTTTCCTTTGGCTGCATCGCCAAAGTTTTCTTTTGCTTCATAGACGGTGTCTGTGTAGCTATAGATGTTGCCATTTGGTTTCCATCCATTTGATAAGTTATCACTCTTGCAATTTGTGAGTGAAACAATGATTATGCAAGCTAAAAAGCAGGCTTTAAAAAATGTTTTTTGATTCATATTTATCTAATGTTGTTTATTTGTTTCCT
The DNA here is from genome assembly GCA_002297965.1 of Candidatus Segatella papionis. Lineage (GTDB taxonomy): Bacteria > Bacteroidota > Bacteroidia > Bacteroidales > Bacteroidaceae > Prevotella > Prevotella papionis. The sequence goes on along the minus strand of DBLF01000087.1, from coordinate 13,526 downwards.
TTCATTCGATTGTGCATCTTACAGAGCATTTCGCAATTTTCTAATGTAGTTTTGCCTCCCTTGCTCCAAGGAGTAACATGATCAGCTTCCATTTCTGTAAATTTGTAAATACGTGAATGGTTGCTATTGTTCCCACTTGCGCAAAGAGGGCAATTGGACACTCCTTTTGCTTTAGCCTCTTTGGTTTGTTTGCTGAATGCTGCTTTCTTTACAGAATCCTCAAAGAAACGGACATCCAAAAGCTCTGGATGCTTTTCTTCGCCAAGGATATACTCGAAAATGCCTTTTTTGTTCTTTACATATTCGTCTTGGTACAATTCTGTTACTCTCTTCGTGATATAATCTACACTGTATGGCTTATTGTGGTAGGTTTCGTAAAGTCTTGCCCATTCCAATCCACACATTTCTTTCTCTACCATAGAGAACGTGTTGGATGCCCACTCTATAACCGTTTCGAAATAGACTTTCATCTCGGATATGTCCGGATTGCTTCGATGCAAAGAAAGATAGGCTTCAACAGACATGCCCTTATTGCTACTAATCCATTGTAATGCACGCTCTAAGAAATCTTGACGCTTAACATTGCCTTTTATGTATGCAGCCCATTTGTGATGGTTCATGTTATGGCTGTTGCTAAACTCGGCTTTAGCGGCTGTGATGAATGGACCTGAATAGATGGCGTTGAGTAATTCTTGCGCATTCAAGGGGATGCCAACGATGTTGATGGTTTCGAACCACTGTTTGATTTCTTGTTCTTCACCTTCACATACATAAATCGTAAGTTTGGTGTTTAGAAAGCGTTCTTTTTGCTCTTCGTCAAGTCCGCTGATGTAGGTCTCTCTTCCTACTATTTTAATAGCCAAGTAGTTAATTACAAAGCGGCCAATACTTGTTATACGCTGCTGACCATCAAGAATCTCATATTGCCCATCCTTGGTTTTGTTGAAGTATATCAATCCGATAGGATAGCCCTTCAATAACGAGTTGATGACTGCGACATCTTTCTGGCCATCGTCATAGATATAGTTGCGTTGGTATTCAGGCTGAATGGTTAGTTGGCCATCCAACCCATACAAGCCTTTTCCTTCATTTTTGTTGTATTGGAAACCCTTGCAGATTTCTGCAATCGTCCAGTCTGTATGCAAAGTTGTCTTCATAAGCGTTTACTTTTTAGCTTTAATTAATATTCTTGCGTATGGTTTCTGTGGGATGCCATTCTCCATGTAGTACAGTTGACCATCACGTAAGCTTTTGTTTAGCTTTTTCAATTCTCTATCGAAAGGCTTCAAACCTAACTCTTTTCCTGAGTTACCTTCCGCACAACCAATAATTTCAAATTGGTCAGGACAATATTTATCAAGAAAAGACTTGGGCACTCCCATGATTCCGTCATAATCTGATGGGATTAGGTCTGTGTATGGTACATCTATAGCATCATAATTGGCATAATGAATGTAAGATTTACGCCCTTTCAACTCTTTGTGCTTAGTGAACTTTAAGTTGTCTTCCATTTTCATAAGTGGAAGTGGTTCATGGCGACGACCATGGTCCATGTTGGTAAACCAACAAGTGTTAGGAACTCGATTCACCTTTACACCATCTCGTTCCTTGTCGAATTTATAGGTTGGTGCATAAACGAAATTGTCAGGTACTCGGAAGTACATTCCTGTATTGAAATTGGTTGCCCCTGTCCAAACTTTGTTGTCCTTGATATATGGGAATACATCTTTGTAAGTGATGGCGTTAATATTTCCGATGATAGCAAATTGTTTGTTGGCTTCCACTATCCAAGTGAAGAATTCCCTGAACAAAGAGAAAGGAGGGTTTGTGATAATAATGTCAGATTCGTCACGAAGTTTTTTGACTTCTTCACTTCTGAAATCTCCATCCCCATCCAAGTAATCCCATTTCAAATCGTCCACATCTATTTTGGGTTTAGAGGTGTCATTACGCTCAAGAATGAAAATCTTGCCATGTGTTAAGGTCTTGTCCTTATCAAATTTTATGTCTTCCGTTTCAAATAAGGAAGGCTGATATCCATATTTGTATTTCTTGCTTTCTGGGGCATAGCTGGTGCTAATCAACTTTTTTAGTCCAAAGAAGTCGAAGTTTTGAGCGAAGTATTTAGTAAAATTGCTCCATTCTGGGTCATCGCATGGTAGAAGGATAGTTTTTCCTTTGAACACATCTTGGTCATATTCCAAGTATGCGTTCATTTCCTTTTCAATGTCATAATATTGGGTGTAAAACTCATCCTTCTTAGCCAATTTGGCATTTGTAAGATTGTCGTTTGCCATCTATCCACTTAGTTTTTTTATTCTACTGACTCCCCAAGCAGAAAGTTGATGGTTAAGTGTTTCCTATCAAAAGAAATGGCGTAGGAGTTCTGTACCAGCCATCCTTTGTGTATTGAGGTATTAGGGGACCTTTGAGCTCAAAGAATAAAGTGCAGAAGCCTACGCCAAGTTAGATGTATATGATGAATAGCACAAGATGCACCCCTTCTTGACGAAAGGGCGCATTTGTGCCATGTATATACACGCAAGGTGTAAGCGTCCACCTTGTTCTTTATCTGAAGCTCATTTGGAAGTCCCTAATTTCCAATACATCAGAAGAAAAACGCAGTAAACGCCGTTTCCATAAAATAGAGCCAAGCGGCAGATTAACGCCAGCAACTCATTGTTGGCAATCCGCAGAATGACGAATGCAAAGGTAATGAAAAGAACTCATATCTCCAAACTTTTGTGGTGATTTTTTCTTGCGATAAATATTTATGTTTGATAGATATGGGCTCAGTGGGTCGTTAGGAAGAAATTGCAAAAATGACCGCACACTACACAAATGTATTGTAAGCTGTTGATTATTAGTGTTTTGTAAAGTGTGGCGGCAATCGTAACACAGCACTCAGACCGCACATATTAATTCTCCTACCACGGCATATTGGCGAAGTTTGCAGGGGCAGGGCATGATAATTTTATTAATCGTACCAAATAAAAAGGGCAGAATGAGTGTTTTTATAAGTTATGATTAATAAAAAATGAGAAGTTTTAGAGTCTAAACTCCTAAAAGTTATCGAAACACAAAAGTTTTAGGAATGCGTTCCTAAAACTTTCTTAATATATGCGCTTTTAGTATTAGGATTCCTAAAAAATATGTATATTTGCAGTGTGGTATTTAAAATAGCAAAAAATGAAGAGAATAGAACGACAAGAATATCTACAAAAGCTGATAGCTTTCAAGGATAAAAAGTTAATCAAGGTAATTACAGGCATTCGCCGTTGCGGTAAATCAACTATTATGGAGATTTATCGTGATTGGCTTTTGGCTCATGGAATCGTGCAAGACCAAATCGTCTATCTTAATTTTGAGGACTATGATTTCATAGAATTGAGAGACCCTCGAAAACTGTATGATTACGTCAAGCCTCTCATACATCAAGATAAGATTACTTATATCTTTTTTGATGAGATACAACATGTCGGGGATTTTCCTGACATCATCAATAGTCTCAACTTGAAGCCAATGGTAGATTTATATGTAACAGGTTCGAATGCCTACATGCTATCAAGCGAAATAGCTACGCTCTTGTCTGGTAGGTATGTGGAGATAGCGATGCTTCCATTGTCTTTTAAGGAGTATGTGAAAGGTGTGGGTGGAGCTGATAATCTTTCTAAGGCTTATATTGAATATGTGAGCAAGAGTAGTTTTCCATATACATTGGAATTGGATACGACAAATGAAATCAGCGATTATCTGAATGCCGTTTACAATACGATTGTGGTGAAAGACATCATGAGTAGAAACAAACTTTCGGATGTGATGATGCTGGAGAGCGTGATTCGTTTTACGGCAGATAATATTGGTAATATTCTCTCCACGAAACGTATTGCTGACTTGATGACGGCTGATGGACGAAAGATAGACCAAAAGACAGTGGAGAAATATCTATCTACACTTTGCGAGTCTTTCTTCCTCTATGAAGTGAAGCGGTATAATATCAAAGGTAGGCAGCTGCTTAAGACATTGGGAAAATACTATTTGGTGGATATTGGTTTGCGACGAATGCTGCTTGGCTCTCGCTCCTTTGATGCTGGACGTATCTTGGAGAATATCGTTTATCTTGAACTCTTGCGTCGTCAGAAGAAAGTGTATATTGGTAAGATGGATAACTTGGAGGTGGATTTTGTAGCCATCGATGAGAATGGTATTACTTACTATCAGGTAGCAGCCACGGTGAGGGATGAGAACACCTTGAAGCGTGAGTTGGCTTCGCTTCAGCAAATCAAGGATCAATATCCTAAGTTTATCTTGACGCTCGATGAAGACCCGACGGCAGATTATGATGGCATTAAGCGTATCAATGCATTGAAATGGTTGATGGGGGAAGTATAAACCTATGCAACCTATATGATAGGCTAAAACTTTCGAGAGAATAATCGTTCATGTAATAGCAAATATGTTACATGAACGATTTTTTGTATCATAAGAAACGGAGTTTATTGCAAGATTCCTTGCTTTTCCGTAACTTTGCCATCGAAAACAAGAAGCAAGATATCTTGTCGAAATCAAGACATCTTGTCGAAAACGAGAAATCAAGCAAGAAATCAAAATAAACAATAACGCTAACAATTTAAAAACAAAACGATCATGAAATCCAATTCAATGATTACCAAGGCTGCTTGCCTCATGATGATGGCAACTGCCGCTCCTTCTGCTTTCGCTCAGAAGATGAATATCGAACACAAGGGTGATACTACGATTATCAAGGTGGAGAATCCTACCAAGTATCTTCTTCTTCCTATTCAGGAGGAGAAGGATGAGGCTCAGGTGTTGCTCGACACAGGTAGCAAGGAGGATACCTGGATGGACGTTCGCCTGGCTCAGAATGGTTCCGATTATTATGTGCCATTTGCTCTCGGCAAAGGCAAGGCGGCTACAGTCAAGATCCTCGGCTTGAAGAAGGATGCCTTGGCACTCAATCTGATGAAGCTAAGCGATACCTTCGACACCACCAACACCGATTACTATCGTCCATCTTATCACTTCACTCCGCTCTATGGTTGGATGAACGACCCTAACGGAATGGTGTATAAGGATGGCGAGTATCATCTCTATTTCCAATACAATCCATACGGAAGCAAGTGGGGCAACATGCACTGGGGACATGCCGTAAGCAAGGACCTCATCCATTGGGAGCATCTCGACCCAGCCATCGCCCGTGACCCGATAGGTCATATTTTCTCAGGTAGCTCCGTTCTCGACAAGCG
>DBLF01000087.1:3794-8115 GCA_002297965.1 Candidatus Segatella papionis | reverse complement strand
TTCGATGGCTTGAAGGACTTCCGCGACCCAAAGGTGTTCTGGTATGAGAAGGGCAAGTGCTGGTACATGATTGTCTCTGCCGACAAGGAGATGCGCCTGTACAAGTCGAAGAATCTCAAAAAGTGGGATTACGTGAGTGCCTTTGGTAAAGGAATCGGACAGCAGCCATGTCAGTATGAGTGCCCAGACTTCTTCCAGTTGCCAGTGAACGGCGATAAGAAGAACATGAAGTGGGTGATGACGATGAACATCAACCCAGGTTGTTGGTTTGGTGGAAGTGCCACCGAGTATTTCGTGGGCGATTTCGATGGCAAGAACTTCACTTGTCCTGATGCCAACGACGTAAAATGGCTCGACTGGGGTAAGGACCACTACGCTACCGTTACCTTCTCCAACACAGGCGACCGTGTTTTGGCAATGACTTGGATGAGCAACTGGCAGTATGCCAACCTCACTCCGTTCAAGCAGAACCGTGGTGCCAATGGATTGCCACGAGAGTTGAAGCTCTATGAGCAGAACGGCAAGTACTATGTTTCAGAGGATGTAGCCCCAGAGGCTTATGCGCTTCGCAAGGATACCAAGGAGTTGGGTGATGCAGATGTAACAACTGAGAATGCGAAGGAATATTCAGCAGTAGCAGCCAACATGAATGGCGCATTCGAGATTGAGGCTGATGTAACTCCAGATGAGAATGGCATCGCCGGCATCGAGATTTCCAACAACAAGCGTGAGCGTACCTTGATTTACTTCGACATGAAGCAAGGCAAGGTGGTGATGGATAGAACAGAGAGCGGTCTCACCGACTTCGGTAAGCAGGCTGAGCCTCATGACATCGAGAAGGCTTGGGACAAGCAGCGTGCCGCAGAAGGCAAGCAACCTGCCCGCATCGAGAACTCCATCAACTATAAGAACGACTTCGCCCTAGCCACATGGGCTCCGTTGAGTCTTTGTGAGAATGGCAAGAAGACCTATCATGTTGACATCTTCGTGGATAAGTCATCGGTAGAGCTCTTTGTGGATAACGGTCGTATCGCCATGACCAACCTCGTCTTCCCTGTGGCTCCATACGAGAACGTGAAGTTCTATAGCAAGGATGGCAAGGCAGCGTATAAGAACGTGAAGGTTCATAAATTGGCATTGTAAGATAACTCTAAGTTCTCGATGAGTAATCATGTTGTCAAGAACTTGTGATAGTATATGTAGGATTATAGGCAGGTTTCCTTGGTGGAAATCTGCCTATAATTGTGTTTTGACCCTATGATGGCAAAATAAAGAAGAATAAATGAGTGATATTTAAAAAAGTTTTCTTATTTTTGCATGCGAAAGCGAGTTAAAAGTTAAAACAGTTATGGAACAGCAAGTAAAACGAGTACCTTACGGAGTATCTGATTTTGCCAATGTGATAGAGCAGAATCAGTATTATGTGGATAAAACGATGTTCATCCCTGAGTTGGAGAAGCAGCCAAGCAATCTCTTCTTCATTCGCCCACGTCGTTTCGGAAAGAGCATATTCCTTAGTATGCTCTACTCTTACTATGACTGTTCGCAAAGCGATGATTTCCAAAAGCTTTTTGGCAATTTGTGGATAGGTCAGCATCCTACGCCTTTGCAGGGAAAATATCAGGTGTTGTTCTTGGATTTCTCTCAGATAACGGGCAATATCGATAAGTTGGAGGACAAATTCAACTCCTACTTGAGCATCAATCTCGATGCTTTCGTGCGTCAATATGCAGTTTATTACCAAGCCGAGAAAGAGGAAATTCTTGCTCAGGAAGATTTCGAGGAAAAATTGGAACTGATATTCAAAGCTGCCAAGTCGCACAAATATCCGCTTTATCTGATAGTCGATGAGTACGACAACTTTACCAATGTCATCCTCAATGAGCGTGGCGAGAAAGTGTATCATGCCATTACCCATGCCGACGGCTTCTATCGTGATGTGTTCAAGAAGTTCAAGGGCAACTTTGAGCGAATCTTCATGATGGGTGTGAGTCCTGTGACATTGGATGATGTGACGAGTGGTTTTAATATCGGGTGGAATATCTCCATCAAGCCTGAGTTTGATGAGATGCTTGGATTCTCTACGACCGATGTCATCAATATGTTTACTTATTACAAGGAGCATGGTTGCATTCCGGCGGATAGCGATATTGATGCCATTGTGGATGATATGAAACCATGGTATGACAACTATTGTTTTGCAGAAGAGGCTTTGCGTAAGCATACTCGTATGTTCAATTGTGATATGGTGCTTTATTATCTTCGCAATTACATGGATTATGGAAAAGCTCCTCGGCAGATGATAGACCCTAACACTCGCACCGATTATGGAAAGATGAAGAAATTGCTTCAGTTTGACAAGTTAGATGGCGAGCGCAAGGGCATTATTCGCAAGATTGCGGAAGAGGGACAGATTACGGCTCAGCTCTACGAGTCATTCTCTGCCTATCAGATTCCAAAGGCTGAGATATTCACAAGCTTGTTGTTCTATTATGGCATGCTCACCATCAAGGGTACTCGCGGTTCTAAACTCATATTGGGTATTCCAAACAACAACGTGCGCAAGCAATATTATGGTTATCTGGAAGAGGAATATCAGGCGAAGGCATACGTAGATACCAACAAGCTTACCGATTACTATTATGATATGGCGTATGATGGCAAGTGGGAGGAAGGCTTGCAATTTATGGCAGATGCCTACGCCAAGGTGTCGTCGGTGCGTGATGGCATAGAGGCTGAGCGAAACTTGCAAGGTTTCTTCATGGCTTACCTGAATCTGAATGATTACTATATCACGGCACCAGAGTTGGAGTTGAGTCATGGCTATTGTGATTTCTTCCTTTTGCCAGACCTTACTCATTATGCTAGTCAGCATAGTTATATATTGGAACTGAAGGTCTTGTCAAAGAAAGAATTCTCTGCCATCGTGGAGGGGAAGTTTACGGAAGATGGCAAGCCGATGACCAAGGGCGAGAAGCAATGGCGTGAGGCGGTGGCACAAATTCATCGTTATGCTGAGGCTCCTAGGGTTGAGGCTTTGCGTCAAGGCACGAAGCTTCATCTCATTATCATGCAGTTTGAGGGATGGGAACTCAAGCGAATGAAGGAAGTATGATTTCAAGATTGCATTGATTATCAATACTAGAAAATCGTTTATGTAGCATAATACGACTGCATGAACGATTTTTTGTTGGCATTTTTGTTTCTTTCGATGGCAAAAATGTTACTTGTTAACATTCTTGGTAAGTAATGAACGAATATTTATCCGTATTTATCGTACATCTTCTTACCTTTGCAGAAGAAAAGCTGCACTCGGCAATTTGAAAGCAAGCTTTCATTGCGCTCGTTTGCATTTTCTTTGCCATCGAAATCAAAAAATAAAACAATAACGCTAACAATTATGAATAAGTCATCTAAATTAACAATCATCCCGGTGATGCTCTGTTTCTTCGCCATGGGATTCGTAGATTTGGTAGGCATCGCCTCCAACTATGTGAAGGAAGATCTTAACCTCAATGATGCGACAGCCAATCTGTTCCCATCTTTGGTATTCTTCTGGTTTTTGATATTCTCGGTGCCTACGGGCATCTTGATGAATAAGATAGGTCGCAAGAAGACAGTGCTCCTGTCCTTGCTTGTTACCGTCGTCTCTCTTCTCTTGCCTATCTTTGGCGAGAGCTTCGGCATGATGCTCGTGTCGTTCTCTCTGCTCGGCATCGGAAACGCCTTGATGCAGACCTCCCTGAATCCATTGGTTTCGGCAGTGACATCGGGCAAGAACTTGGCTTCCACCTTGACCTTCGGTCAGTTCGTGAAGGCTATCGCCTCTTTCTTGGCACCTTACATCGCCATGTGGGGAGCGATGGCAAGCATTCCAACCTTCGGTTTGGGCTGGAGAGTTCTTTTCCCTATCTATATGATAATAGGTGTAGCCGCCACGCTCTTCTTGGCTGGCACTCCTATCGAGGAGGAGAAGATAGAGGGCAAGGCTTCGGGCTTCGGCGAGTGCTTCAAGTTGCTTGGTAAGCCAATCGTGTTGCTTTCTTTCATCGGCATCATGTGCCACGTGGGCATCGACGTGGGTACCAACACCACTGCTCCTAAGATTTTGATGGAGCGTCTGGGCTGGACTTTGAATGACGCGGCTTTCGCCACATCGCTCTACTTCATCTTCCGTACCATCGGATGCTTTACGGGTACAGCCTTCCTTCGTATGATGAAGACTCGTACTTTCTTCGTTATCAGCATCGTGATGATGGCGTTGAGTATGGTGGGCATGTTCTTCGGCGAGAGCAAGGCTATCCTCTATATCGCCATCGCC
>DBLF01000087.1:3135-3730 GCA_002297965.1 Candidatus Segatella papionis | reverse complement strand
TCTGTTCCTGACAAGAAGAACGAGGTGAGCGGATTGATGATCATGGGTCTCTTCGGTGGAACCGTCTTCCCATTGATTATGGGATTCGCCAGCGATGCCATCGGACAGATAGGTGCTGTGGCTGTGATGGCAGTAGGAGTAATTTATCTCTTCACTTATATCAGAAAGTTGTAGAAGAAGCCCTAGGCAAAAGTCTTTGCTCCTAGGAGAAGTTTCTGTTCCGTGTCACGGAATGTCCGTTCCGTGACTTGGAATGCACGTTCCGAGACTTGGAACGGCCGTTCCGTGACACGGAACGAAGATTTTACGCAATATAATAACAAATTAAGATATACTTTTCATACAATATTAGGTATAACAATCAAAAACTACTAGTAACAATGGAAACAAAAGATTTAGACAAGAAATATATCGTAGGTTTGGGTGAGATTCTTTTCGATGTTCTCCCTTCAGGTTCTCAACTCGGTGGTGCTCCTGCCAACTTCGCTTACCACGCAGGTCAGCACGGCTTGCACTCTGTGGCAGTCAGTGCTGTGGGCAAGGATATGCTCGGCGATGAGGCGCTCCGCTTGCTCGACGAGAAGCATTTGAAGTA
>DBLF01000087.1:0-3063 GCA_002297965.1 Candidatus Segatella papionis | reverse complement strand
GACATCAAGCAGGGCGTGGCTTGGGACAATATCCCATTCACCGACGACATCAAGGAAGTTGCCGTGAATGCAGGTGCTGTATGCTGGGGCTCTTTGGCTCAGCGCAATGAGGTGAGCCGCAAGATGATTTACGACTTCCTCGACCATACTCCAGACGATTGCTTGAAGATTTTCGACATCAATCTGCGTCAGAACTTCTATAGCAAGGAGGTTATCTGCGAGAGCTTGAAGCGTTGCAACGTCTTGAAGATTAACGATGAGGAGTTGGTTACCATCGGTCGCCTCTTCGGTTATCCAGGCTTGGACATCGAGAACAAGTGCTGGTTGATTCTCGGCAAGTACAATCTCGATATGCTCGTATTGACTTGCGGTGTGAATGGTAGTTATGTGTTCGCCCCAGGCGAGCAGTCTTTCCAGGAGACTCCAAAGGTGGAGGTTGCTGATACCGTAGGTGCGGGCGATAGCTTTACAGGTACTTTCTGCGCCAGCATCTTGAAGGGCAAGAGCATCAAGGAGGCACATGAGCTTGCCGTGAAGGTAAGTGCTTACGTTTGCACCCAGAATGGAGCCATGCCTGAGATTCCTGCAGAATTCACCAAGTAAATGACAAGGAGTATATATAAGTTTCATATTATATATTGGTAGAATAGTTGATATAGGTTTAAGTTGATTTTAAAGTTAAGAAAAGCTGTGGCTTGCCGGGAGGCAGGTTGCAGCTTTTTCTTTTGAGGGGAAGTCTCAATGCTTATACCGTAAAAAATGGTCTTATAAGATAATAAAGGTGAAAACATTCTTTTCTTTCGTGGAAAAGTGGTAATTTTGCAAACTAATTGATTTACATGAGTTTTGATATAAGAGAACTTGATATGAGAGGAAAGAAAATATATATGATGATAGGGGTATTATTGGTGGTAAGCATTTGCTCTTGTCTTACTGCCAAGGCGCAAACCATTGCAGCCCCCGACTTCAAGGGCTATTTCAAAGCTATCCGAGAGAGTCGTGCCGAGTATAATCTCTATACCGACAGTCTCTTTATGATAAAGAACAAGGGCGAATGGATAGAACTGGTGAAGCGACGCACGTTCAAGACGCAACAGCTCTATGATGCGAATGCCCAGCGACAGCATCAGCTGGAGGCAGCTGCCTTGCAATATAAGGAGAATATTCCGATGAAAGCTTATGCCGACTTGCTTGATTATTTCCACAACCAGACCTACGCCAAGCAAGAAATGGACAATCCGCTTACCTTGTTGGCGGTGTGCCAGGTATTCGATTATGGCGGGCAGCGAGTCTTGGATAGCTTGAAGTGCGTCAATGTGGTCAATACCTGGAAACTCTATAGTTATAGTAAATTATGGAATCTGGGCGGAAATGTGGATTATCTGAAGAAGGCTTACGAATGTGGAAAGTTCATCCTCTCGGATGAGGCTAAGAAATATCCTTATTACGACTATGCGTTGGCGCAAGCCTTGCGGTATATGCCGAAGACGGTTTGGCTGGTTAGACATGTCGGTACTGTAGCGGAATATCGTAAGTTCTGCCATCAGCTAGATGAGTTCTTGGCCCGTCCCGACATTCATCAGATTGTTTCCTCGGATGTATTTACCGAGTTGCACAAGATACAAGAGACCGCCGATGAGGCTTTGGTACGTAACACCTATCTCGTAGGCGATACCGTGCTAAGCAAGCAGGAGGCAGACTCGTTGATGAAGGTAATCATTCAGCGAAACCTCGCCAATAAGAACCTCTCCTGCCTCTCTCGCATTCGCACTTATTTTATGCAGATGCAGATGGGACAGATAACTGCCAACCAGGCTCGTGAGTTAAGTTTGCAACGTTATCGACTGAACTGGCCTCGCATTAAGGGAAGACGTTTGTCGAGCACCGAACTGAACGATTACTTGCAGCCTTTCTATACCTTCTTCTACCTCAATTACAAGGCAACGATTCCATACGAGGAGAAGCGGAAGACGGTGGTGGATATGTGCCACGACATCGAGAGCGCTTATCTCAATCGTCTCAACCACGAGGGTACTACCGACTATGTGAGAGACTTGTTGAGCATCAGTACTTACGACAAGGTGACGATGTATCTTACGCCAGAAGAAGTGGCGAAGTTCTTGAACACACTGAATGTCGCATCCCAAGCCACCACGTTCGCTCGTTCGGAAGTCTCTTCTAAGATAGCCGAGGATATTATGAAAAATATCTTGAAGTACAAGCCTGAGCTGCTGGTAGGACAGATGGGATGTAGTACAATAGACGAGGTGAAGAAGAAAAGCAAAGACTTGGTAAAGTTTATCAAGGAGGCGGCACAGTATCATGACATCGGCATGAATTCCATCGCTTCGGTTACAAAGAGCGAGTTTCGCCCGATGTTCAAGGAAGAAAGAGAAATCTATGAGCGTCATCCTGAATATGGCTTGCAATATCTGAAGCTAACCCCTGGACTTCAAAAATTCAAGAACATCACCTTGGGACACCATAAGTGGTACAATGGCAAGGGAGGATTCCCTGAAAGCTTTGACAACACGAAGTCGCCCGAGCGCATCCTCACGGATATCGTGTCATCAAGTGATGCCGTGCTGCAACTAACCAAGGTCATGGCGGCCCACCATACAGGTGATATTGGTGAACTGGTGCTCCAAAAGATAAAGGAAGGCTCAGGCACAAGATATAATCCAGAATTGGTAGAAATCCTATTAAGCCAATCCGATCTTTCCCAAAAGATTCGAGACTTTGCAGAAAAGAAATGGGCAGAAGAGTATTACGATGTGTTCAAGAAGAACTTCTTCGACCGAGATAAAGAATAAATCCATCAGCATATCATAGGCAAATAAAAAAGGTCTCCCTGTAAGGAAAAGCAGTAGGATAATTGCTCTTCTTTACAGGGAGACCTTTTTATTGTTTCATATTCCCAATGTCTTGTTTTTGGGATTATTCCAAGCTCTTGTCGATGGCTGGATTGAAGTCTGTCTCCATACTTGGGATAATCCAAGTCCAACCATTCTTGTCATCTGGTTGTACCGTGATGGCAAACTGGCTAGGGAAGGAACCGCCTTG
>DBLF01000036.1:14336-19524 GCA_002297965.1 Candidatus Segatella papionis | reverse complement strand
AATACAGTTTGCTTGTGTGCAAATATCGTCATACCCCATTATCAGGTGGTTATTGCGGTGAGGTCCCACCTCTTCCCATTCCGAACAGAGAAGTTAAGCTCACTTGCGCCGATGGTACTGCAATGCAATGCGGGAGAGTAGGTAGCCGCCTTCTTTTATTTATTTTAACCTCGATTACTTCCTGTAATCGAGGTTTTTTCGTTTTTCGGGAATTCTATTTATCATAATAAAAACGTTCATATCTCTCGAATATGCACGTTACTTCCTACCGAAGTTCAATTTTTTATTCCTTGATAAACTTCAGCTTTTTGGGAATCTTCACCCATTTACGGTTGCGAGCAATCTTTATGTTGCTTCCATCCTTTTGCTGTAATTCGAACGTTCCATCTGGCAATACCACTAAATCGGCGGTGAGGTCTTCGCTTCCATAGTCATTGATGATGGATAGGTGGGCTATGTTACCATTCACATCCGCATCTGTAATCAACCATTTTCTGCTGTCACGCTTGTCACCGAAGTAACCAGGCATCTCTCCGAAGAGCTCTTGACCGGGTACCTTCAGGTTCTTTTGGTAGAAATTGATGTTCATAAAGACATCATACTCCTTGTTGACGATTCTACCTTTGAATAAAGTGCTGTCGTTTTGTGCGGAACAGAATATACTGATTAGGCACAAAAATGTTGTAAAAATCCTTCTTTTCATACTTAAAATTTCTATTAACTGCACAAAGTTATTACTTTAAATCAAGAAAAACCCAATTTTTATACGATTTTAATATAGTAAATTCTTTTTTTTGTAATTATTTAGTTATCTTTGCGGTGACTTATTGAAATTTATATGGGAAAGGACAGATTATTTCCAGATTACATACTGGAGTCTAGCTGGGAGGTGTGTAACAAAGTAGGTGGTATTTACACCGTACTTTCAACACGCGCCCTGACTCTAAAGGAAAAGTTGCAGGACCGATTGATATTCATTGGCCCTGACTGTTGGGGAGACAAGGTGAATCCTTATTTCTCCGAGGACAATACGCTTTATGCGGAGTGGAAAACAGAAGCTCAGAAAGAGGGCTTGAACATCAAGGTAGGAAGATGGAATATTCCAGGGGAGCCTGTGGCTGTCTTGGTAGATTTCCAACCTTATTTTGCTATGAAAGACCAAATTTACGGACAGCTTTGGAATGATTATCAGGTGGATAGCCTCCATGCTTATGGAGATTATGACGAGGCCTCCATGTTCTCATACGCAGCTGCCTTGGTAGTAGAGAGTTTCTACAAGCATGTGATTGGCAAGGGCAAGAAGGTTGTCTATCATGGCAATGAATGGATGACGGGACTTGGCGTGCTCTATGTGAACAAGCACTTGCCAGAGATTGCTACCGTCTTTACTACTCATGCCACAAGTATCGGCCGTAGCATAGCAGGAAACAACAAGCCTCTCTACGATTATCTCTTCGCATACAATGGCGACCAGATGGCTCAGGAACTCAATATGCAAAGCAAGCACTCCATCGAGAAGCAGACTGCTAAGTACGTGGATTGCTTCACAACCGTGAGCGACATCACTGCCAATGAGTGTAAGGAGCTGTTGGACAAGCCGGTGGATTTCGTGCTCCCTAATGGCTTCGACAATAGTTTCGTACCGAAGGCTGCTACCTTCACCAAGAAACGAAAGGAAGCTCGCAAGCGTTTGCTCGATGTGGCCAATGCCTTGATGGGCACTGACTTGGACGACGATACGCTGATTGTATCCACCAGTGGTAGATATGAGTTCCGCAACAAGGGTATCGATGTATATATCGAGGCGATGAACCGCTTGCTTCGTGATAGTAACTTGAAGAAGAAAGTCTTGGCATTCATCGATGTACCTGGTTGGGTAGGCGAGCCTCGTCAGGATCTCTTGGACCGCTTGAACAGTGGCAAGAAGTTTGACACACCGTTGGAGGTGCCGGAGATTACCCATTGGTTGCACAATATGAGCCAAGATAATGTGTTGGGCATGCTGAAATATTTCGATATGCACAATCGCAAGGACGACAAGGTGAAGCTTATCTTCTTGCCATGCTATCTGACAGGCAACGATGGCATCATCAATAAGAGCTACTATGACGTGGTGCTCGGCAACGACCTCTGCATCTATCCTTCTTATTATGAGCCTTGGGGCTATACGCCATTGGAGGCTGTTGCCTTCAAGGTGCCTTGCATCACCACCGATTTGGCTGGTTTTGGTCTCTGGGCTAACTCCGAGAAGGGTGGCTACAGCGAGATAGAAGATGGTGTGAAGGTTATCAAGCGTACTGACTACAACTATTCGGAGGTGGCTGATGCCATCAAGGATACCGTGGCCAAGTACTCTGGACTAACCAAGACCCAGGTGAACAAGTGTCGCAAGAATGCCGAGAAGCTTTCGGAAAAGGCACTTTGGAAGCACTTCATCGAGTACTATTACGATGCTTACGACTTTGCTTTGCGCAAGGCGGAGAGCCGTATGGAAAAGTAAAATCTCTCTCTTACAAATGTTTTGGCGAGCTATCGCCAGGCAAGAACTAAGATATAAAAATAATACTTTAATATAAATCGAAACACAATGAAAATTAAAGCAGACTATGCTAATGCTCCTCAATGGAAGGAGACAACTATTAAATCTAGCCTTCCTAAAGAGCTGAAGTGCTTGGATGAGATTGCTCACAATATGTGGTGGGCATGGAACTACGAGGGTCGCGACTTGTTTAAGAGCTTGGACCCTGAGTTATACGAGAAGTGCAACGCCAACCCTGTGTTGCTGTTGGAGCGTTTGAGCTACGACCGCAAGGAGGCTATTGTCAAGGACAAGGAGACAATGGCTAAGGTGAAGAACGTCTATAAGATGTTCCGCGAGTATATGGATGTGAAGCCTAACACCAAGCGTCCGTCTGTGGCTTACTTCTGTATGGAGTATGGCTTGAACCAGGTATTGAAGATTTACTCTGGTGGTCTTGGTATGTTGGCTGGTGACTATCTGAAGGAGGCTTCTGATAGCAACGTGGATCTCTGCGCTGTAGGTTTCCTCTATCGCTATGGTTACTTCAAGCAGTCTTTGAGCATGGATGGTCAGCAGATTGCTAACTACGACGCTCAGAACTTCAACTCTCTCCCTATCGAGCGAGTTTATGATGAGAAGGGTTATCCATTGGTAGTAGATGTGCCTTACACCAACTATCAGGTACACGCATACGTATGGCAGGTGAACGTAGGTCGTATCAAGTTGTATCTCCTTGATACGGATAATGATATGAACTCTGAGTTCGATCGTCCTATCACTCACTCACTCTATGGTGGTGATTGGGAGAACCGCTTGAAGCAGGAGATTTTGCTCGGCATCGGTGGTATGCTCGCCTTGAAGAAGATGGGTATCAAGAAGGATATCTACCACTGCAACGAGGGTCATGCTGCTCTCTGTAACTTGCAGCGTCTCTGCGATTACATCGAGGAGGATGGCTTGAACTTCAACCAGGCTCTTGAGTTGGTTCGTGCTTCTTCTCTCTATACTGTTCATACTCCTGTGCCAGCTGGTCACGACTACTTCGACGAGTCTCTCTTCGGCAAGTACATGGGTGGCTATCCACAGCGCCTTGGCATCTCTTGGGATGAGTTCATCGGCATGGGTCGTGAGAACCCAGACGACCACGGAGAGCGTTTCTGCCTCTCTATCTTCGCTTGCAACACCTGCCAGGAGGTTAACGGTGTAAGTAAGCTTCACGGTTGGGTTAGCCAGCAGATGTTTGCCAACATTTGGAAGGGCTACTTCCCTGAGGAGAACCACGTGGGGTATGTAACCAATGGTGTTCACTTCCCAACTTGGACTGCAACAGAGTGGCGTAAGCTCTATGACACATACTTCGATCCTACCTTTATGAAGGATCAGAGCAACGAGGAAATCTGGCATGCCATCTACAAGGTTTCCGATGCAGAAATCTGGAACACTCGTATGACTTTGAAGAAGAAGCTTGTGGCTTACATCCGCGAGAAGTTCACTGAGACATGGTTGAAGAACCAGGGTGATCCTGCTCGTGTGGTATCTCTCTTGGAGCGCATCAATCCTAACGCTTTGATGATTGGTTTCTGCCGTCGTTTCGCTACTTACAAGCGTGCTCACTTGCTCTTCACCGACTTGGACCGTTTGGCTAAGATCGTTAACGACCCAGAGCACCCAGTATTGTTCTTCTTCTCTGGTAAGGCTCACCCAGCAGATGGTGCAGGTCAGGGCTTGATCAAGAAGATCTTCGAGATTTCTCAGCGTCCTGAGTTCCTCGGCAAGATTATCTTCTTGGAGGACTACGATATGACATTGGCTCGTCGCTTGGTTTCTGGTGTTGATATCTGGATGAATACTCCTACACGTCCATTGGAGGCTTCTGGTACATCTGGCGAGAAGGCTGAGATGAACGGTGTTGTCAACCTCTCTGTACTCGATGGTTGGTGGGTTGAAGGTTATCGTGAGGGTGCTGGTTGGGCACTTCCTGAGAAGCGTACCTATCAGAACCAGGGCTATCAGGATCAGCTCGATGCCGCTACCATCTACAACCTCTTGGAGAACGACATCATCCCTATGTATTACAACAAGAATGCCGATGGCTACAGCAAGGAGTGGATCCAGGTAGTGAAGAACTCTATCGCCACTATCGCTCCTCACTACACCATGAAGCGTCAGTTGGATGATTACTATGACAAGTTCTACAACAAGGAGGCTGCTCGCTTCAAGAAGTTGAGCGCCAACGACAATGCTTTGGCTAAGGAAATCGCACTCTGGAAGGAGAGCGTTGCTGAGCGTTGGGACGGCATCCATGTGGTATCTAAGGACGACTGCATGTTGATGGCTGCTGAGACTGGTCAGAAGATTAAGCTCCAGTATGTGATTGACGAGCAGGGCTTGAACAACGCAGTTGGCTTGGAGCTTGTTGTCTTGAAGGAGCAGCCAGAGGATGGTCGCCAGATTTACGCTGTTTATCCATTCAAGATGGTTGGTCACGAGGGTAACAACTTCACATTCGAGGCTATCATCGAGCCAGTTAACGCCGGTTCATTCAAGACAGCAGTGCGTATGTTCCCTAAGAACGACAAGTTGCCACATCGTCAGGACTTCTGCTACGTTAAGTGGTTGGACTAATACGATAAGGTAAATAACATATAATAAAAAAGGAATTTCCAA
>DBLF01000036.1:6166-14315 GCA_002297965.1 Candidatus Segatella papionis | reverse complement strand
TATAGAGTTTCCAACAGTGATGTCCTGATGGAATCCTTCTTTTTTTACAAGATTTCTTATACAAGATATTGAGAAGAGATACTCTCGTTATCCTCTACACGACGGATGGTCTCGGCAAACATGTCAGCGATGGTGAGCTGCTTAACCTTGGCGCAACGGTTGGTGTAAGGGATAGAGTCGGTGAAGACAATCTCCTCAAGGGCAGAAGCCTGTACTCGCTCAGAGGCAGGACCACTCATCACACAGTGAGAAGCGCAAGCACGTACGGTCTTGGCTCCAGCTTGCTTCATGATGTCAGCAGCCTTGGTGATGGTACCTGCGGTATCTACCATATCGTCGATGATGACAACGTTCTTATCCTTGACATCACCGATAATCTGCATGCTTGCCACTACATTGGCGCGTGCGCGAGTCTTGTTGCAGAGCACGAGTGGGCAGCCGAAGTACTTGGCGTATGTGTTGGCACGCTTAGAACCACCAACGTCTGGAGAAGCGATGACCATATCTTTGAGGCGAAGGCTCTGGAGGTATGGTAGGATAACACCAGAAGCATAGAGGTGATCCACTGGAACATCAAAGAAGCCTTGAATCTGATCGGCATGGAGGTCCATGGTAATCAAGCGGTCGATGCCCGCAACGCTGAGCAAGTCGGCAACCAATTTTGCGCCGATGCTGACACGTGGCTTGTCCTTACGGTCCTGGCGAGCCCAACCGAAGTAAGGCACAACGGCGATAATCTGACGAGCAGATGCACGTTTTGCAGCGTCAATCATCAGGAGCAGTTCCATCAAGTTGTCTGAATTAGGGAAGGTGCTCTGTACGAGGAATACATCGCGACCACGGATAGACTCCTCGAAGGAAACGCCAAACTCGCCATCAGAGAACTTGGTTACTACCAAATTACCCAGTGGGCAACCTAAACTAGCGCAGATTTTCTCTGCAAGGTATCTCGAGTTAGTACCAGAGAATACCAAAAAAGAGTTCTTGTCACTCATTTTTCTTTAGTGTTTACGTGTATTAATAGTTATGTATCTGTATTCTTAAATATCAGGACTTCTTTTAGCTTACAGCTTTTCTCAGCCTTTCGAAATGAAGGATGAGCTCCTTGAAATCCGTCTCGTTGTGTATGTCAAAGCGATTCCAGATGTCACCGCAGATGACTACACCGCCGAACCCCAGCTCTTTGGCTATCTTGAGATTCTCTAGGCTCATGCCTCCCAGGGCATAAACTTTCTTGTCTATGAGCCCCGCCTTGGCGGCCTGTTCCAATTGCTGGATGGAGAAGGTTGATTTCTCGTCTTTGAATTCGATGCAATCGAAGATGTTCTTCAGAAAAACATAGTTGGATTTCTTCTTCATCTCCTTCAGCATAGACAGGTCGGTGCAGGTACGTGTGTACTTTCCCTTGTAGCCATTGGGCACGGGAGCAAGAGGATCGTCGATGTGTATTCCCGCCAAATCGTATTCCTGCTTGAGGTAATAATGGTCGTGAACCGTAACCTTGCAACGATAGTCTTCTGGCAATAAAGTGAGCAGTCGCTCGGAATATACAGGCGATGTCCCTGGCTTGAAAAGGTGCAGGTTGTCCATACCCTCGTCGAACAACGAGGTTAGTATCTTGTCTTCTTCCACAAAGAATGTGGATTTGGTCATTATTGCTAATTTCATCGTCAAAATGCATTTTATGATGCAAAAGTATTAAAAAAATCGGAAACTTGCAATTATATCGAGATAAAAAGCTATCTTTGCACCATAAAATTAATATTTATCAAGAAATGAGAGTAAATTTATCAACTTTTAGCGAGCTTCATACTCCAATTTACATCTTGGAGGAAGAAAGACTGAGACGCAACTTGAGCCTCATAAAAAGTGTGGCTGAGCGGGCTGACGTGGAGATTATCCTTGCCTTCAAGGCGTATGCACTCTGGAAGACCTTCCCGATATTCCGAGAGTATATCCATTCCACCACGGCAAGTTCCTTGAGCGAGGCAAGATTGGCTTTCGAGGAGTTCGGCAGTCCTGCCCATACCTTTTCGCCAGCTTACACCGATTATGAGATAGACGAGATAGCTCGTTGCTCTAGTCATCTTTCGTTCAATTCGCTTTCACAATATGAGCGTTTCCATGAGCGTGCCAGGAAGGCAAACCCGACTATCAAGTATGGCTTGAGAGTGAACCCTGAGTATTCTGAGGTTTCCACCTTATTATATAATCCATGTGCGCCCGGTACCAGATTTGGCGTTTCGGCAGATAAATTGCCCGAAATCTTACCCTCCGACATCGAGGGATTCCATTGCCATTGCCATTGTGAGAGTGGGGCGGATGTGTTTGAACGTACATTGGCGCATATCGAATCGAAATTTAGCAAATGGTTCGCTCAGCTCAAATGGATAAATTTTGGCGGCGGACACCTGATGACACGCAAGGATTATGATGTATTACACCTTATTAATATATTAAAGGGATTCCATGCTCGTTATCCTCACTTGCAAGTTATCATGGAACCAGGTAGTGCTTTCGGATGGCAAACTGGACCATTGGTTACCCAAGTGGTGGATGTGGTGGAGGACAAGGGCATCAAGACAGCCATCATCAATGCAAGTTTTACTTGCCACATGCCCGATTGCCTCGAAATGCCCTACATGCCCGCCGTCAGAAATGCGGAAACTTTGGAGGTGGATGATCCGATGAAGGCTCCAGAGGGCAACTATATATATAGAATAGGTGGAAATAGTTGCCTCAGCGGTGACTTTATGGGCTTTTGGAAATTCGACCACGAACTGAAAGTGGGAGAAAATATCATCTTCGAAGATATGCTTCATTATACCACGGTAAAGACAAATACCTTCAACGGAATCTCTCATCCAGCCATCGGAATCGTACATTTGGATGGAAATTTGGAAATTTTGCGAGAATTCGGGTATAAGGACTATCGCGACAGGATGGATTAGCGAATCGGCATTTGCAAGAGAAAATGCTGTTGGAAGCCCGAAAATGGGCGGTTTAAGTCGAAAAATGCACGTTTTTCCATAAAAAATGAGGAAAAAGTGCATTTTTTTGAAAAAAAACTCCGAAAAATTTTGCCAGTTCAAAAAAATGTAGTACTTTTGCACTCGCATTCAGAGGAACGCTCCTATGAAGTTTAGGAAATAAGCGGAAATAGCTCAGTTGGTAGAGCACAACCTTGCCAAGGTTGGGGTCGCGGGTCCGAGTCCCGTTTTCCGCTCGAACATTTTGAACAACATAAATTTCTATGCTAGGCGTAGAGTTTTGGAATTTGGAGAGGTGGCGGAATTGGTAGACGCGCTACTTTGAGGGGGTAGTGACAATTGTGTCGTGGGAGTTCGAGTCTCCTCCTCTTCACTTTCTAAAGTTCGTTGACAGGCGGAAATAGCTCAGTTGGTAGAGCACAACCTTGCCAAGGTTGGGGTCGCGGGTCCGAGTCCCGTTTTCCGCTCAAAGTTTTTGCTTAGCATTTGTTTTATGCGTCGAGCCCAAGTGGCGGAATTGGTAGACGCGCACGTTTCAGGTGCGTGTGTTTCACAACGTGCAGGTTCGAGTCCTGTCTTGGGCACAGGTGTTCAAATTATGATTAATGTTGGAGAGGTGGCGGAATTGGTAGACGCGCTACTTTGAGGGGGTAGTGACAATTGTGTCGTGGGAGTTCGAGTCTCCTCCTCTTCACCATTTAATTTGATTTTTTTAGGCGGAAATAGCTCAGTTGGTAGAGCACAACCTTGCCAAGGTTGGGGTCGCGGGTCCGAGTCCCGTTTTCCGCTCTATTTTGTATTGAAAATAGAGAAACATACCCTACTATGAATTTATATTTAAGATATTTCGATCAAGAGACATTGGTATCCAATGTTGATGAAGCAATAGATTTTTTGAAGTCGATACCGGAGATTGGTGTCGATGCAGAGCTAGAGGCTGATATCCGTGAGTATGCCGCTAGCGATATTTGCTATCCTAAGCGTTATAAAGTTCGTCCAAGAGTTTACTTTATTGTTATCAAGACAGGGGCAGCTACTATGCGTGATTTCAAGGAAAAGAAAGCTTTGCGTTCAGCTCCAACTGCGGCTGATCATGCAGAAAGCCCTGCCATTCAGCATCTTACAGCTGAAAAGCCAGGTTGGTATGAGGGGTCTTTGGATTTCAAGCGTGTTGTGATGGTACCATCTACCGGTAAGTTTGAGTATCGTGATACCCATTATGTAGCCAATGTCAAGGCTATTTCCGGTATGGATTGCTACACACGCATCGTGGAGCATCTGAAGGACTGCGTTGATTCACGCAGCCAGTTTCCTTCTGCCAAAGGAAAGAATTTTCATTTCCGCTATCTCGGAATGTGGAAGTAAACTTTAATTTTAAAACGAGGGATTATGAACAAGGTGATGTTGATAGGCAACGTGGGAAAGGAGCCTATAGTGCATTATTATGATGCTGACCAGGCGGTTGCACAGGTTTCTTTTGCCACGACGGAAAAAGGATATACTTTAGCTAATGGTATGCAAGTGCCCGAACATACTGATTGGCATAATCTCGTTTTCTTTCGTGGTCTAGCGAAAGTAGTGGAAAAATACGTCCACAAGGGCGACCGACTCTATGTGGAGGGTAGAATACGCTACCGCTTGTATGATGATAAGCAGGGAAAGCGACATAATATCACAGAGATTTATGTTGACAATATGGAGATGCTGACCTCTCGTACTGCTACGCCTTATCAGGCAGCACAGTCGGGAAAGGCTGCTGATTCTATCAGTTCAGGTAGTCCTGCGTCTTCATCCACTACTGCTGAGACTGCCGAAAAGGATGATGAATTACCATTTTAATATTTAGCTCAGAAATTGGATATATCGACCATAACAGATGCCTTTGGTGACGTGATGCTATTGCATCCTACCATAGGAGTTTTCATAGCCGCTGCCTTGGCGGCTGTATTATTAGGTATGTCTGCTTTTGCCAGTGGTTCCGAAATCGCGTTTTTTAGCTTGTCACCTGCGGATGTTGCGGAACTGGAGGATGAAAAGACAGACGCTGACAAGAAGATTCAGATGTTGCGTGACGATTCAGAACGTACATTGGCTACCATCTTGATAACCAATAATTTCGTGAATGTCACCATCATTATGCTCCTCAATTATGTTTTTGCAGGAATAGTGGAGTTTGGTCCTAAGGCTTATTGGCTTCAGTTCCTCATTATCACCGTTATCTTGACTTTCTTGCTCTTGCTCTTTGGTGAAATTATGCCAAAGGTTTATGCTCGCCAGGATCCTCTTCGATTTTGTCGTCGTTGCGTAAGTGGCATTATGTTGGCTCGCAAGTTGTTTTGGCCTTTGGAGAATGTACTGCTCAAGAGTGGCGTGATGGCAGAAAAAATCATACAAAAGGAGAATCATGTGCTTAGCGTGGATGATTTGGAGCAGGCCTTGGAATTGACCGATAAGAATGATATCAAAGATGAGCAGAGTATGTTGAAGGGTATCATTCGATTTGGAGATGAGACTGCCAAGGAGGTGATGACAAGTCGCCAGAACATTGTGGATTTAGATATTCGCAGTTCCTATCCGGAGGTACTGAAATGTATTGTTGATAATAATTACAGTCGTATTCCGGTTTATCAAGATAATCAGGATAATATTCGTGGTATTCTGTATATCAAGGACTTATTGCCTCATCTGTCTAAAGGAGCCAACTTCCGCTGGCAGAGTTTGATTCGCCCACCTTATTTTGTACCAGAGACTAAAAAGATAGACGACTTGTTACGCGAGTTTCAAGAGAACAAGGTGCATATCGCCATCGTCGTGGATGAGTTTGGAGGTACATCGGGCATAGTTACACTCGAAGATATCTTGGAGGAGATTGTAGGAGAAATTAATGATGAGTACGATGAGGAAGAAAAATTCTATTCGAAATTAAATTACAATACATTTGTTTTCGAGGGTAAGACATTGCTCACAGATTTCTGTAAGATATTGAATGTAGATGACGAGGAGTTCGAGGAGGTTGAGGGCGATGCCGATACGTTGGCTGGTCTTTTGCTCGAAATCAAGGGCGACTTCCCAAGTATTCATGAGAAAATAGATTACAAGAACTATACCTTTGAGGTGATGAATGTGGAGGAACGTCGCATCAGTAAGATAAAGGTTACTGTGCATCCAGTGAGAAATAATGAGGATAAGGAGTGAGGCAACCCCTCGCAATTAATTTTTATAATGCTTATATTGTTATGGCAGTAGTCAATATACGAGAAGTTTATCCTGAGGTGTGCCTAGGTCTATGGCAGATGGATGAGACGGTAGAGCAATTGCTTGACCAGTATCCTTTTTTACAGGCTTATCGCTCTTCAATGGATGAGAAATATAAGAATGATGGCAGGAAACTTGAGTTTCTTGCCATTCGTGCGTTAATGTATGAGATGCTTAAGTTGGGTGGAGCTTCCAAGGGTTTGCTCTCCCATGCAGGCGACATCACCCATAATGAGGCTGGCAAGCCTTTGTTTCGTGGCTATCATATCAGCATCACCCATACCAAGGGTTATGCGGCTTTGATTCTCTCGAAGACAAAGGAGGTGGCGGTTGACATCGAGTATTTCAATGATAGAGTGGAGCGCATCGCTTCCAAGTTTCTTCGCAAGGATGAGAAGGCGGAAGGCTTGGATTCCTTGTTGGTGCATTGGTGTGCCAAGGAGACTGTCTTCAAGTTGTTTTCCGAGGATCGTCTTCAGTTCGAGGATATGCGAGTGAAGCCTTTCGATACGATGTCCGATTGGTCGTGCGATGTTGAAAACTTGAAGCGCAAGCAAATGGCTCACGTTGACTTCGAATTAACCATGGAGTTCGTCTTGACTTATGCTACGTTGTAGTTTGTTGATATTATCCTTGTGTTCCTGCTTGTTTGCCAAGTCTCAAGACTGGCACGTGGTGAGGGAGAATGCGCAGAAGTCTTTCCCTAAGACTGTGCCTGCTGGTAATTACAGCGGCATCACCCATCTGCATGATGATGTCTACGCTGTGGTGAGCGACAAGTCGGATAGTGCCCTCTTCTTCAATTTCCGTATTCAAGTCAATCCTAAGACTGGCGATTTGGAACGTGTGGAGAATCTGGGTTTTTCGGAGTATGTGGATGGGAGTAGGCATGAGAATGTTCTTGGTGCTTCCAAGGCATGGCAAAGTAAGGAAAAAGGCTTTGACCATGAAGCGATAGCCAAAGTCTCTGATTCTACCTTGGTAATAGCAAGCGAAGGTTATTATCGACTGAAAGAATATCCTATCAACCCTCTCTGTAATTTGAACTATTGGGAGATGAAATGGAAGGCTGATGCCTTTTATCCCAATTATGTTTTCGAATCGTTGGCGTTTGATTTTCTCCACCATGTCCTGTGGACTATCCCAGAAAGCACGCTTCGAAAGGATGGACAACCTGCTACCCCTGAGAATGGATGGGCTAACAAACTTCGTTTGATGGGGATAGATTGGAAGGAATGTCATTCTGTAGGACAGAATATCGATTTTTTTGTAGATGAAAAGAGTGAAAATACATCTTATCCGATGAAAGTATTTGCCTATGAGATGGACGAGCCTTCTACCCATCGCACGGCGGAAACCTATGTGATGGGAGTGAGCGAGCTTTGTGTCTTGCCCGATGGACAACTCTTGGTATTGGAGCGTGAGGCATTCATCCCGAAGATTAAGCTCGGGGCTTTTTGCAAGTGCAAACTTTATATAGTGAATCCTTGGCAGGAGAAATCTTTCCCCTTGTCGGAGTCTTTTGATGAGAAATCACCTTTTGTTAATAAGCGGTTGTTGGCGGAATGGAAGACAGGCTTGTCGCTCTTCGACCGTTCCTTTGCGAATTACGAAGGTATGTGCTTGGGACCACAATTGGAGGATGGCTCGCAAGTACTCATCCTCCTTTCCGATTCGCAAGACCAGTATGCTGGGGTGTTAAAGGACTGGTTCAAGACGATAGTTATTGCTAAATAAATGACAGAAGCCTCACTTGATAATAGAATGAATTATCCAGTGAGGCTTCTGTCATTTATCTTGAGGTAGTGAATGGTGTGTGGGGAACATAGTTCTTCGAAGTTTCAGAGTCAATTTCTTGAATTAATTCACACTGTCTGCAGAAGAAAGCTATCTATCTGCCTTAG
>DBLF01000036.1:976-6128 GCA_002297965.1 Candidatus Segatella papionis | reverse complement strand
CTAAGGCAGATAGATAGCTTTCGAGTATTTCAATCTTTTATGCTTTGTTAGCCAAAGGTGCGGCTTGAGTATATCCCATGTGGTAGGTACGGCATCAATGGCCTTCAACTCTACATGACCACCACGCTGTATGATGTGATTGCCGTTGGCATGGCAATAAGCAGCCATAGACAGGTATAGGTAAGCTGACCACATCTCTGCGTTAATTTGGGCATTGAGAGCCTCTTCTACTTTTTTATTCAGCATCTTTTTTCCTCCGAAGTTTTAAAAGGTTATACAATATTTTTGTGCTAAGTTGCGAGGTGATGTTTACCAATTCGTCTCAGCACAACGCAAAGTTACGTCTTTTATTTGTAACAGCCAAATTTTTTGGATAAAATGTTGTTAACTCCCTTAAAGGATAGGGGTACTGGTCGTAGTTTTGAAGCGTAATTTTTGGCTTATCGAGTAGAATCAGGGCATCTGTGATAATTCTGACAAGAAACAGGCTGTCATTTGTTATAATCCAAGGGCAAAAAAGAAGTAAATTCTCGTAATCCAACTAAAAACGACAAATAATTAAAGAAAAGAGGCTAAAAGTTTGGAGGTTTGACAATAAAAGTGTAATTTAGCGGCATCAAATGAAAGTAAATAGAAAAGTCAAACTAAAAACATAAGGTTATGAAACAAGTTCTCAAATTCATTCTAGTCCTTTTATTGCTCCCTCTTTCAGTATCGGCACAAGATAAACAAGCGATTCTTAAGATGGATACGATGGTCATCAAACTCTATCAGAAGGAAAATTATCAGAAGTGCTTGGAGGTGCTTGACAAGCAGCAAACTTTAGTATCAAAACTTCTGGGCGAGCAAGATACTGCTTACTTTCAGAACCTGAGACTGAAGGCTCGTTGCCTGTATCGTCTGAAGGATTATCAAGGCGCAGTCAAATCCGCCCAGGATGCGGTGGACAATTGGAAGAAGTATCATGATACAGAAAAACGTGATTATCCTCTGGCACTAGATAATCTTGCCATGTATCTCTCAGCAGGTCCTACGCCCGATTCTATCTCGGCATTGAAATATGCCAAGGAAGCCTTGCAACGATATGAGAAATATATGGTGAATGATTATGACTTGGCAGTCATCCTATTGCATGTCGCAGAATATAGTAATGTGACAGGAAATCCAAGTGATGCCGTGAAATATGAGCTTCGAGGACTCAATATCTTCAAGGAAATCTTCGGAGAGCATTCTGATGAATATATAGGAGAATTAGCATACTTGCATGATTATTATAATGCTAACGGACAAAGTCAGAAGGCAAAGGATACGGAGAATCTGATAACGAAATTGCAGGAGGAACAAGACAAGGATATGGCAGATCTTCCTGAACTGATAGAATTCAAAACCGTGGAAGAATGTCGGGCACATGTGAAAGACGCCTATAAGTGCATAGTCTATTATTTGAACCACAAATTGAATGCCGACAAGATGAGTCAAGCTGCCGGCTACGTGATGAAATGGTCGATGGTTACCGACCAGGTGCATGTGTTGGTTGGCAAGGAAGAGGCTCAACTGATGAATAGCGAGAAGTCGATGCCTTATGCCATAGCATACTTTGCGGGTTGCTGTCGTTTTGCCATTGAGAAAGATAGTGCCGATTTTTCCAATGCGATGTTCTGTTCTGCGATGATAGATGTACTCAACTTCTATATGGGTGGCAATGACGAACTTACAGGCAAGGTGGCTTATCTCGATAAGTTTGTTAATACCTATAAGAAAGATGGCATGGATGCCTTGAAAGCTCTTCTTGACAAATATTATGTAAAGTTGTCTAAAGACATGGAGAAGGCAAAAAAGGTTGAAATGCCCAAATAATCTTCTTGTTGAATGATGCTGCAATTGAGCGAATCAATTGGCTCCCAATACCTTCCAGTCATCTATGAGCTTGAAGAGCCTGGGCAGAGAAGGCTTGTAGGAAGTAGCAAAAGTCTTTGGAACATATATAAGAAGTTGCCTGAAGATATAGCAAAAGTCGATGGAAGATATAGGTTCTTTCATCGCACAACAGCTGATGTGCGCTTGCATAACAGCTGATATGCGGTCGCACAACACGTGTTGTGCGCTCGTCCTTCACGTGTTGTGCGGTAGAGCCGCTATAAGCCCTTGGGCTTTATCGTTAGTACGATCGAGGTTTGGTCGCTATAGCGATTCTTACAAATCCCCTAAGTGTCTTTCTACAGGGATGCCTCGGTTGATGTCCTCGTTGTCCTTGTTCTGGTCTATCCAGTTGCGAAGAGTGTCCATGGCGAAGCGGGTGGCGTGGCGCAGATGGTCTCCGTCCTTGAGCCTGCCGATGATGATGCTGGAGAAGATGTCGCCTGTGCCAGGGAACTGGACGGGGATTTCGTCGTAGGGGAGGAGGAAGTATTCCTCGGTGAGATGATTGTAGCCCACCACGGCGTGCTGACCTTCCACGATGCAGGAGGTGATGAGAACGGAATGGGAACCGATGCTTCTGAGCTTATCAACCAACTCATAAGCCTCTTCCTTTGAAATGCCTTCTGCCTTGTACTCGGCATCGGTCAAGAGACAAGCTTCGGTGTAGTTCGGAAAGCAGAGGTGAGCCACACTCAACATCTCCTTCATGCAGCGGATGGTGCTCTCGCTGGCTCCACCGTAGAGCTTGCCGTAGTCGCCCATCACTGGGTCCACGTAGATGTCAGTACCTTGCTGTGCTTGCTCTCGGCAATAGCGAGCCACGAGTTTCGCCTGTTGCTCAGAAGCCATGAAACCCGTGGTGATGGCATCGAAGTGAATGCCTAGCTCGTTCCACTTCTGGAGGGCTTCCTCTATGTAGGAGGTACATTCCAGGATGGCATACTTGCCATAAGGAAAGGTATTGCTGATGAGCATGGTGGGCAGGTTGAACACGTCGAGCCCCATGTATGAGAGGATGGGCATCTGCACTGCGGCAGATACCTTGCCATAGCCACACATGTCGCTGACAATGAGAATGTTTCCTTTTTCTTTCATCAAATGATAATCTTACTTCTAATAATTCTAATAATTTTAAACTCTTAACTCCTAACTTCTCACTCCTAACTTTTCAATAGCTTGCCGTACACTTGATTCCCAATGCCTCCACACGAGACTTGATGGCATCGAGCACTTCCCTTGGGGCTTTCTCCAGTTTCTTGTCTGGAGTCTCACGGTCGATGGTATAGACCATCACTTGCTGAGGGTTGATGTCTTTCACAGCCTCCAGCCAAGGGGCGATGAAGTGCTCGCTCGTGTTGTCGAGACCGTCGCCACGGAGGAACATGGTCTGGATGATGACGTGACCATTGAACATCTTGAGATATTTGATGATGTCCTTTACGTCGTAGTTCGGCTGCTGAGGGCGGTCGAGCTTCTTGATGTAGTCCATATCCACCGTGTCGAGTTTCAAGATGTTGTTATCCACGAGCATCAATGCCTCTCTCACTTCCTCCTTATATATATAGGTGGCGTTGCTGAGCACGGAAACCTTTACATCAGGGAAATATTTCTTGCAGACTTCCATTGTGTCCTCCACGATTCCCTTGAAGTCGGGATGGCCAGTTGGCTCGCCATTGCCGGCGAAGGTAATGTCGTCGAGAGGCAGGTTGTTGTCGTGACGTTCCTTCAAGACTTTCTCCAATCCCGCTCTTACTTCCTCTCGGGTAGGACGCTTGCGGTGAGGGCGGAAGTCGGCATTGAAGCCGCATTCGCAATACATGCAGTCGAATGAACAAACCTTGCCATCTGAAGGCATGAGGTTGATGCCGAGCGAAACTCCCAGTCGGCGAGAGTTCACCGGGCCAAATATAGGTGATGGATAAATAATGGTTGACATAATTTTTTTCTTATTCTGTTTTCGGAGGGCAAAAGTAATAAAAAATATTGGAATGAACAAAGATTTCTGTGGGAATCTATGACCTTCGATAGCTAGAACATCATTACTTTTTAGTATTTTGCTTTCATGGGAAGTATTTTCTCGTTTGTTCCTTGCTTTAATCGAAAGAAAAAAGTTACTTTTGCAGATGCAAATGCAGAAGTAAAGAAACTATTGTAAAGTTAGAAAGGAAAACATCTGTAAGAATAATTGCATAAAAACAGAAAGGAAAACTAGAAATATGAAGAATCTATTGGAAATACTCAGAACAGAGGGCAAGCCGAAGGTATTTGGAGCCCTCGACATCCTCAAGAATATCGGACCGGGGTTGTTGGTTACCGTCGGCTTCATCGACCCGGGCAACTGGGCGAGCAACTTCGCCGCAGGCTCCACCTTCGGCTATGCGTTGCTTTGGGTGGTTACGCTCAGTACCATCATGCTCATCACCTTGCAGCACAATGTGGCTCACTTGGGCATCGTCACAGGATTGTGCCTAAGTGAGGCAACGGAGAAATATGCGCCTAAATGGATTGGTCGCCCGATATTGGTGACGGCTTTCTTGGCAAGCATTTCCACTTCACTGGCGGAGATATTGGGTGCAGCCATCGCCTTGCAGATGCTCTTTGGAATCCCTATCGTCTGGGGAGCGATACTCAGCACCATCGCCGTACTCATCCTCCTCTTCACCAACTCCTACAAGCGCATCGAGCGACTCATCATCACTTTTGTCTCGATGATAGGTCTCTCGTTCATCTACGAACTCTTCTTGGTGAAGATAGATTGGCCTGCCGCCACACAAGGTTGGGTGGTACCTAGCATCCCAGAGGGCAGTATGCTCATCGTGATGTCGGTGTTGGGAGCGGTGGTGATGCCGCATAATCTCTTTCTGCATTCTGAGTTGGTGCAGAGCCGACAGATTCATAAGAAGGAGCGGGCGAGCATCGAGAGAGCCTTGAAGTATGAACTCTTCGATACGTTGTTTTCGATGATTGTGGGATGGGCTATCAATAGTGCCATGATTATCTTGGCAGCCACCACCTTCTTCTCATCGCATGAGGTGGTGGACGACCTCTCACAGGCGCAAGCCCTCTTGACTCCGCTCTTGGGCAACAATGCCGCCAACATCTTTGCCATCGCCTTGCTCCTGGCGGGAATTTCGAGTACGATAACGAGCGGAATGGCGGCAGGTTGTATCTTCTCCGGCATGTTTGGCGAACAATATTATGCTCGCGACGCTCACTCCATCGTGGGCATCTG
>DBLF01000036.1:0-865 GCA_002297965.1 Candidatus Segatella papionis | reverse complement strand
ACGATGTTCCTGCAAGTGTGGCTCACGTCTTCGAGGAAGGTGATGGGCGATTACGTGAACCATGTCTTCACGAAGTGGAGCCTGTATTTCTTGGCAGGATTGGTCAGCTTGCTGAATGTCTGGTTGCTCGTGGAATCCGTAGGTGGATGAAAAAAATAGAAAAAAGTTTATGTTTTGCTTAGTTTTTTGCTTGGCTCAACTGTATAGATAGTGTAAAGGGACAAAAAAGAATGAAGAAGAAACAGGAAAAGGACATAGAACAGTTATTCCGTCGGCATTACGAGAAGATGTACAATCTGGCCAGATGCATCCTCTCGGATGACGATGAGAGCAAGGATGTGGTGAGCGAAGTCTTTGCCACGATTCTTGCAGACGAAGTAGTCCTGTTGCCTGGGAGTGAGGAAGGGTATTTGATGCGGAGCGTTCGCAATCGTTGCCTCAACCTGATTGCTCATAAGAGTGTGAAGGAGAGGGTGGCGAAGTTGTTGCTCGACGACGCCGAAGTGATTCTCTCGGAAGAGACCGACGACCGACTCGACCAACTGATGCGCCTCATCGAAGACCTCGAACCACCCATCCGAAAACTCATCTTCCGTCTTCGCTATCTACAGGAGAAGTCCTATCAAGAGGTAGCCGACGAGGTGGGGGTGAGCAAGGTGACGGTGTTCAATCATCTCTCCAAGGCGATGGACTGGATAAAAACAACATTAAAACAGCAAGCAAAACAATGAAAAAGATGAGTAAAGAAGAAAAGCGGATGATGTTCTTTGACATGCAGGAACATCCCGATAAATATTCCGACGAGCAAGTGGAAGAATTGCTCGCCGATGAGGAAGTGAAGGAGTTCTTCCACGACTTGGCTATG